>JAOAPG010000021.1 GCA_025462785.1 Acidobacteriaceae bacterium | reverse complement strand
CTAGAGCCTAATGCCCAGAGCCTAGAGCCTGCTCTTTGCGCTACACTCTTTCTTCACCCATCCTTGGCGATTGCCGGAGCTTTACCCTTCCATGTCTGACGCTTACATTCCCACTCCGAGGACGCGCCTCGTCCGCGAACCTCAACGCGCTGTCTATGATCGCGCTGCCGCTTACAAAATTCTCGACGAGGGTTTCGTCTGCCATGTCGGATTTCTTGTCGATGGCCAGCCTTTCGTAATCCCCACAAGCTATGGCCGAAGGGACGACACTCTCTATATCCATGGCTCGTCGGCCAGCCGGATGTTGCGCAATCTGGACAAGGGCATTCCCGTGTGTGTCACGGTGACTTTAATCGATGGACTGGTTCTGGCGCGGTCGATTTTTAACCACTCGATGAACTATCGCTCAGTAGTGGTCCTGGGTACGGCGGTCGCGGTAACCGATCCGGCTGAAAAGCTCGCAGCACTGAAGTTATTGTCGGAGCACATCATTCCAGGGCGCTGGGCCGAGTCCCGCCAGCCGAATGAGCAAGAACTCAAGGCCACTACGGCGCTGCGTCTGCCAATTACCGAGTTTTCGGCAAAGGTGCGAGAGGGCGGCGTGATCGATGATGAAGAAGACTATGCATTTCCTACGTGGGCAGGAGTGATACCGCTGACCACGATTCCAGGAACCCCGATTGATGATGAGAGATTGATGCCAGGACAGGCAGTACCGGGGTACGCGAAGAGTTACACAAGAAAGAGAAGCTAGAGCCGTACGGCACGGGCGTCCACGCGCTTTGGTCTGTGATCGAAAATTGTGTGCAACTTGGTGGAAGAGCGGCCCTTTCAGGGCCGCGTTTGTTTGCGTAGGCGATTTACGCGGCGTTGAAAGCGCCGCTCTTCCACGCCATACTGATTACGGTCCAGAGCCGTGGCTCTGCGCTCCAGCTTGAATTCCGGGGGTAAAACACGCTATCTTTACTGTAAGGATTGTGGGTAAAGTATGAAATATTCCAGCACAATCAGTTCCAAGGGGCAGGTTACTGTTCCGCAGGAAATTCGTCAGCGTATCGGCCTCTCTGCCGGGGATCGTGTCGAGTTCGTTATCGAAAATGGCCAGGCGCTTCTCCGTCCCTTTCGTGGCGAGGCTAACCCATTTACGAAATATAAGGGATCGTTGAAATCTTTTCGCAGCCGAAAAGAGATCAACAACTGGATTACTGAAATGCGCGACGAAGACAAGGATCGCGATTGAGAACGGCCCTGGATACCAATGTTCTATCTGCTCTATGGTCCGGCGAGCCCTCAGCCCAAGAGATTGAGTCAGCATTATTTGAAGCTCGGAGAGGAGGAGGGTTGGTTATCTGCGCGCCCGTTTACTGCGAGCTTCTCGCCTATCCCGCCGCTAGTCGCCATTTTGTCCAGGAATTTCTCAACGAAACTGGCATCGTTGTCGACTTCCTTCTGGATGAACAAGTTTGGCAGCAGGCGGCGAATGCGTTCGTCTCTTACTGTCAGCGGCGTCGGAAGTCACGAGGCGGGTCTCCCAAGCGAATCTTAGTGGACTTCGCAATAGCTGCTCACGCGATGCTGCGAGCAGATCGGCTTATGACGCTCGATGCCAGTCGCTACGAGCGGGACTTCCCGAAGTTGCAGCTCGTTAGCTGATACGAGCTGTACTTTGCGATAAAGGTAAACCGGAGTGAGACTAGCGGGCCAAACTACCTGCAGAGTTTGTAAGCACTCGAATCACAACCCATCGTGCTTCTGACGGACCGGCATCCACTTCAACTTCCGTCGCATCCGACGGGTAGGCCTCGCCGGTTTTCAGTTGTTCCTCGGTACCTTCAAAGTTTGCGCGCATCCCGGTTAATGCAATTAGCACGAGATGGTCGTGCAGTTCGCTCGAAAAATACGAGCTAGTCAACGTGCCTCCGGAACTGAGACGATAGCGATAACCAGTGATAAAGCCATTCGTAAAGAGAGATGTCGTTTCTCCGATTTCGGCCCCACCCACTCGGATCGGCCGGATGCATTTCATCGGTTCGGCGCAGGAGCGAATCTCGGCGTCTGAGTGTTGTTTCAATTCAATGACGACGAAACGCGCTGGCCTGTCAGAGGAATTGGTAAGAGTCGGATCCGTTCCCATTCGAAGAAAACGTACATCGCCCTCACCGAGTTTTTCCGGACTACCGGTGCGTTGGGTATTTATTAATATGCCGTCCCGAGCGAGGACTACGATCACGGCATCACGCTTATGTTGCTGTACCTTGAATTCATTGCCTGGTGCTAAATCTACCCGCGACACGCGAAAGTATGCGTTTTCTTCCATGAGCTGGCCGGTCACCTCGGTGGACTGAATTTCTCCAGAGGTGAGAGCAGGCTGACGATTGGTTTGCGCAATTGCACCCAAAGACAGGAATAGAGCTCCATAAAGCAATCTACGCACCGTAATCTCCCCCGATCAGTTCAAAAGCAAGGCGCAATTATAGCGTGGCCTCAGCACCCGCCTCGGGATCGACTTTACGGAATCAGCAACAGCTTCCCAGTGGTTTTTCTTGCTTCCAATTCTCTGTGCGCCTTGGCTGCCTCTTCCAGCTTGTACGTGTGTGCGATTCTCAGCTTGAGCTTGCCTTCCGCAATCATTGCGAACACCGCTCTTGCTCGCGTTCTCAACTCCTCTGTGGTCGAGATGTAATGCACCAGCGAAGGCCGGGTTAAAAATAAAGATCCTTTGGTTGAAAGGACCATCGGATCAAGGGGCGGTACAGGCCCGCTCGCGCCGCCGAATAAGACCATGTACCCACGCGGACGGAGCACGTTGAGCCCCTTTTCAAACGTGTCCTTCCCTACCCCGTCATACACGACGTGAACACCCTTTCCATGCGTTAAGCGTTTAGTCTCGGTTTCAAAATCCACTTGCGCATAGAGGATCACATCGTCCACCCCAGCCTGTCGCGCGAGCTTCGCCTTTTCCTCGGTCGATACGGTGCCGATTAACCGTGCCCCGATGTTGTGCGCCATTTGCACCAGCAGCTGCCCTACTCCACCGGCGGCTGCATGAATCAGAGCCGTCTCTCCATGCTGGAGGGGGTAAGTGTCATGGCTCAGGTACTGCGCTGTCATGCCTTGCAGCATGGCGGCTGCGGCTTGCTGGTCGGTCACACCCGAAGGAATAGGCACAAGCCGATGCGCAGGCACCGCGACATATTCAGCATAGCTACCCAGAATGTGGGCCCACGCTACGCGATCGCCCTGCTTCACATCCCTCACTTCGGAACCGACCGCCGTAACCACGCCCGCGCCTTCTTGCCCGGGAACGAAGGGGAGCGGGACCTTATATCTGCCTTCTCGGTGATAAATATCAACGAAATTCACGCCGGCCGCAGAGACCTTCACGACAGCTTCGTTCGGCTTAGGCTGCGGGACCTGGATGTCTACGACTTGTAGGACTTCAGGCCCACCAACTTGTGCAACCTGGATGGCTTTCATGCGCGATTGGATTCGAGACGAATGGGAAGAGATGCAGACCCGGCACGGACCAGTAAGTTGAAAGACTGATTAGGGGCCACGTCCCCACGTGGCCCCCGCTCCAGATTAGCCTGTTCTGACGAAGAGGCGGAACCATCACTACGGCCCTCCCCCGAGTAGCCGCGGCGAGATCACGTCTAGAGTACCCGTTTGGATGCGCTTCCCGATCAGAGTGGAAGCTAGATTGTTGCGAAGAAATTAAGACAAGTACTCAAAACGGGAATGAAATAAGCGCTTCGATAGAGGCCCGGTTGGTTCCTAAAGTAACCTAAGCTAACCCTAATAACCGATTGACCCATCAAAAGTCAGGGTAGTAGCATTTAGCCGGATTCGTTTTTATCTGGCTTTAATGTTCTAAGCGAGATTTAATGTTCATAGCGCCTGCTGCTTAAGAGAGCGTCAGTTATCTCGCTCGCGGTAAGTCATAGAGAAATATGAGAATTCAGAAACTCTATCTTCTTTTCGCGAGCTCAGCACTCATTTTGGCGAGCGTCGGCTGTGCGCACAAGCAGAATGCGGCATTAGGCTCAAAAGTTACAAGCCCACCTCCGCTAGTTTCGTCCCCCAAAATTTCACCAAAACCAGCGACGGAACCAGATGCTTCTGTGGCAAAAAGCCAACCTGCATCG
The DNA here is from genome assembly GCA_025462785.1 of Acidobacteriaceae bacterium. Taxonomy (GTDB): domain Bacteria; phylum Acidobacteriota; class Terriglobia; order Terriglobales; family Acidobacteriaceae; genus JAOAPG01. Next base: position 25,236 of record JAOAPG010000021.1, on the reverse strand, counting down.
GGCCCCGATCAGGCGGGGGAACTCATTGCAACAGTTGAAAAGCAATACCAACTGGGACAGGAGAATTACCAAGCCGGGCATTTGGAAGCTGCCAAAGACGATTTCGACCAAGCCTTCAATCTACTTCTGAGCAGTTCGCTAGATATTCATTCGGACGAGCGACTGGAGCATGAGTTCGACCGAGTCCTAGACGGCGTGAATGGGCTTGAATTACAGGCCTTGCAACAAGGCGACGGCTTTACCGAGCAGAAGTCCGAGCCCGCTCCGATTGATGAAGCTAACGAGGTGACCTTTCCGGTCGATCCAAACATCAAGGCAAAGGCCGCCGTCGAGGTTCAGGCCACACACTCCGACCTGCCTTTAATGCTTACCGATCCGGTTGCGAGCTACATCAACTACTTTTCGACCCGCGGCCGCGGCACCCTTGAGCACGCGCTGGAGCGGAGCGGTCGATATCAGGCTATGATTCAGCGCATCCTCAAAGAAGAGGGTGTTCCTCAGGAGCTCATCTATCTGGCTCAAGCCGAATCCGGCTTTCATCCGCAGGCTCTCTCTCGAGCTGGCGCTCGCGGCATTTGGCAGTTCATGGCGAGCCGCGCCAAAGGCTATGGCCTAGAGAGGGACTGGTGGGTTGACGACCGTCAAGATCCAGAGAAGGCCACCCGCGCAGCTGCCCGTCATCTCAAGGACCTTTACAACCAGTTCGGAGATTGGTATCTGGCAATGGCTGCGTATAACTCCGGTCCGGGAACAGTGCAGAGCGCGGTTAAACGCACGGGATATGCCGACTTCTGGGAACTCTATAAGCGAAACGTTCTGCCGAAAGAAACCCGTAATTACGTCCCCATCATTGTCGCCGTCACCATCATGGCGAAGAATCCGGAACAATACGGCTTAGACACGGTGGTTCCGGAAAAGCCGGTGCCGTACGATACCGTGAAAATCAATTATCCAGTGGACCTGCGTCTCGTGGCCGAGTGCGTGGATTCCCCAGCTGAAAGCCTGCAAGATCTGAATCCGAACCTGCTGCGGCTCACAACTCCTAAAGATCAGGCCTTTGAACTGCATTTGCCGCAGGGGACCAAGGACAAATACACGAGCGCGATTGCAGCCGTTCCGCCGGAAATGCGAGTTTGGTGGCGTTATCACAAAGTCGGTCCCACGGACACTCTGGCATCAATCGCACGTGCCTATCGAACAACACCACGCGTGATCGCGCAAGCGAATGACCTTGAAGTAAGCGAAGACCTGCAGCCCGATAGCAAGCTCATCATCCCTGTTGCTCCGGGCCGGCAATCCAGCGTAGATAATTCCCTCAGTTACTCAAAGCGGCTCACAGCTTATAAGGTACGGAAAACGGACACCGTCGAGTCCGTTGCGGACAACTTTGGCGTTCCCACAACTATGGTCCGCCGCTGGAACCATCTGAAGGGGAGCAGCCTGCAAGGTCGTCGCATCCTTTATGTGCACTTGCCAGTGAGTCCGAATTTGACCGAAACTGGGCATACGCTCGCATCTTCTAAACATAAGAAGGCCAGCAACTTACCTACTGTTACGCAAAGCAGTGCACTGCGCCACAAGGTCAAACGGGGAGAGACTCTCTACTCGATTGCAAGCTCCTATAAGACAACCGTAACGGCCCTCAAAGAAAATAACGCCAACGTCGCCAATCTGCGTCCGGGCATGGTGCTGATCATTCGCGCTCAGTAGCTCCTAAGAACGACATAGGATGAACCCATTCACTCGGCATCTTTCCAAGACTTCATCGCTTCTCGTTCTTCTCTCCTGTCCTTCGAGAAAGAAATGCATTCCCTCCACGCGCACGGAAATAAAATTCTCGCTACAGCTCACTCTGCGCTGGTGACATTTTGGGTCTAGGTGTAATATGCAAAAACGACGCGCAGAGGACGCACTCGACTTCTGTTGCCGTTGCATCCAATTCACCGTGTCAGAATCGCGCGCCGTGAGCGACTTCAGATGTCTTTTTACCTTAGTGCCGCGCAAATTGCGCAAGCTAGACCGGGCGCTTAACGCTCCGGAATTCAGGAGGAAAGATGAGATTCGAAGAGACCCTCTATTTACGTGATGACGACAACGAAGAATTTGGGGATACCGGCTCCTACAGCGATTCGCTAGAAGAAGATTACGAGGAGGAAGAAGAGGAGGAAGAAGCGGAGCAACCGGCAGCGAGCGGCATAGTTTCGGTCGAGATCGAGGAAGAAGACGAAGAAGAGCCGGAGCCAGTGGCGGCCAGGCCTGCCCCCAAAAAGGCTGCTCCGAAAAAGGCAGCTGCCAGGAAACCAGCGGCGAAAAAAGCAGCCAAAAAGACCGCGTCTACGAAATCGCGTAAGGCTGCTCCCAAAAAAGCGAGCAAAAAGGCAGCAAAGAAAGCCGCTCCAAAGAAGAAAGCACCTGCAAAGAAAGCTGCAAAAAAGAAGGCTTCGAGCAGCAAGAAGAAGGCTTCGAAGAAAAAGGGTGGACGCCGCCGCTAAGCGTTTTCCGCTATCCCAATCACGCTGTCTCTAAAGGGCTGCACTCGTTCGGGTGCGGCCCTTTCTCTTATCAGCAATTCCCCTTGTGAACCCTTTCGAACCATAATTTACCCGGAATTTACCGCCCTCAGGCAGCAGCATTGGTTAGATCCTCATCCTAAGCTGGGTGTCGGTTGGGGATTTCTCTGTAAGCATTCGTTGGTCACGCCCATAGGTGAGGATTCCGGGTCTCATGTCGCAAGACGAAATCGGCTCAATCGTCATATTGCTTCTAATCCTGATCGCCTCTGCCCATCTTTTTGGCTACTTGTTCGCGAAATTACGCCAGCCGCGCGTAATTGGAGAGATTCTAGCTGGTCTTCTATTGGGCCCGACACTCCTGGGACGCTTCGCCCCGACCATCTCCGCGAAAATCTTTAGTGGTTCCAACATCTCGATCCGGCACACGCAGGACATCATCCTCGGCTTCGTTTACTGGCTTGGCTTGCTACTCCTGATGTTTGTGTCGGGAACCGAAACCCGCAGGCTGTTTGGAAAGGATGACCGCCGTCAGGTCGCGTGGTTAGCCGCAATCGGCACGGGGTTGCCATTCATAGTGGCGCTGCTGTTGATTCCGTTCTTCTCGGTTCAGCACCTTATGGGATCGGCAAATCAGCGAAGCGCCCTGATTCTAGTTATTGGAATCGCGGTCGCCGTTACTTCCATTCCTGTAATATCACGCATTTTTCACGATTTGCGCATTTTGCATACTCGCTTCGCCCGTCTCGTGCTGAGCGTGGCAGTGCTGGAAGACATCGCACTCTGGGCAGTGCTGGCTATAGCCACGGCGCTCGCGAAATCCTCCGTCCTGCCAAAAGCAGAGATATTCCGGCATATCGCAGTTACGCTGATCTATTTCGGAGTTGGCCTAACACTTGCGCCAGCATTGCTGAAGCGTCTGCACCAAAGCCGCTGGAATATTTTGGCCGCAGCCTCGCCCATCGGGTATTTGGTTGCTGTGCTGTTTGCGTTTTGTGCCGTGGCAGCGCTGCTGGACGTAAATCTTGTCTTTGCTGCCTTTCTCGCGGGCTACGGAGTATCCGGTGAGCGAGAGCTTTTCGCGGGCTCACTCGAGTCTCTCAGCAGATTTTCGTTCGCTATCTTCATCCCCGTGTACTTTTTATTAGTTGGATACCGCCTCGATCTCTGGAAAAACTTCTCGATCACAACCTTGATTATTATGCTGTTGGCTGCTTGCGCCATTAAGTTACTCTCGGTTGGGCTTGGCGCCCGCATGGCGGGGTTCAGAGGGCTCGATATTGTGAACTTGGCGGTCGCAACAAATGCACGGGGTGGACCAGGGATCGTGCTGGCGAGCGTCGCCTATGATGCTGGAATTATAAATGCCTCCGGCTATACGACTTTGGTATTGCTTGCGGTTCTTACCTCGCAGGCTGCTGGAGCATGGCTGGACTATGTCCTATGCAAAGGCTGGCCCCTACTGGCCGGTGAAGCACTTCCGAGCGAAAGATCTTCCGGAGTGGACGTGCATGCAGCGATATAATCCTGGTGAGGCACAACAACTTTCCTTTTCTAACCAGGCTATAGAGGTCTCGCAAATCGGTTTCGCTTCGAGCTGCACCGCAAGCGAACAGTACGCTATTCGAGGAGGCGAGTGATGGAAGTATCAAAGCGAGAAGAAATTTATACTCGCGGGCCATCCTCTAGTAAGACGATTCAACCTCTCCCAGCCAAAGATGGTCCCGCGTTGCCCTCGTTCTTTATTATTGGCCCTCCGCGCACGGGGACAAGCTGGCTGCACTCAGTTCTAAGCAAGCGAACCGTGCTGCCTATGCCAACCAAAGAGACGCGGTTTTTTGATACTCATTTTCATCGCGGCATAGACTGGTATCGCGCCCACTACCCCGGTTCCAATAACGATAGGCCGTTAGGTGAAGTCGCGCCTACCTACTTCGCCTCCGCAGATGCGCGAGAGCGAATTGCGAGGACGTTTCCCAACACCAAGGTTGTCTGCATTTTCCGCAATCCCGTTGATCGCGTCCTGTCCCTTTACCGCCTGAAGCGCGCTTATGGCATGATTTCGTGGAATTTGGAACAGGCGATCATGCGCGATCCCGAGTTGATGGAATCGAGCAGATATTCGACTCATCTAGCGGCCTGGCGGCGCTCTTTAGGAAAGAGCCAAGTCTTGGCCACTATTTACGACGATCTTCGGAATGAACCACAACGATTTATTGACACGATTGTTGACTTCATTGGGGTTCCGCGATTCGCCTTGACTGACGCGCAGATCAGATACGTGCACTCCTCGGAGAACATGACTCACCCACGGAATTACTATTGGACACGGGGCGCAACAGCAATGGCCGATTGGTTCAAGGCTCGCCGTCTGGATAGAGTAGTCGCCGCGGTTAAGAGTTCCCCTCTGTTAAAGCTGTTTCTGGGCGGTGGCCCTGCCTTCGAGGAATTGTCACCCGCCGTTGCGCTCAGGCTCTATGAGCTTTTTCGTCCAGAGGTGGAGAGACTGGAAGAAATGCTCCATCGCGATCTTTCCGCCTGGAAATCCCCTTTTTCCGGCCTTGCGGAAAGTTTGAATCTAACTGCGGTGGGCAAAATTTCTAGACCCGTCTAGCCTGTTCGCAGAAAGCTCTTATCCCTATTTGTGATCCGAAGATTTGGCGGTCAAAGCGTGCTCCGCCATCTGGTGATCGGCAGACGCCCCGCTATAACGGATGAAGGTTTTGCGTTCTTCACGTTTGGCACCTTGAGGATTGCCATTCTCTCCGGATGCGATACGATCAAGCAGTTTAGCTGCCGCCATTCTTCCTACATTTTCCACGCGGCTGTGAGCGATCTCGGACCGCCCATCCGTCCGATCAGCACAAACGCTGGAGATGGCCGCGGCTTTACCCTCGAGCGATTCGCCCTGCTGAATGCTGATAGAGACGTGCGGCACCATAATACTGGGCAGCGTGTCTAAGTTGATGGTGATGAAACCTTCTACCCCCCGCTGAACCAGCGCCATGCAATGATGCTGCAGAGAGTCCATGCCTTGGCGATGTGTTCCCATGACAAGGAAGTACTCCTCTTGCCGGAGGCTTTGTTCGATATCTGCAATGACGGTTGCCCTGTGAGTGTCGCCGAGATCATCCGTTAAGACCGAGATCAGGCGGCTTCCTTTCTTGACGCGTAAGGAACGCGCAAAAAAATTGGGCTTGTAATTGAGTTCCTCTGCAGCCGCGAAGATCCGGTCGCGGGTAGACTGGGGAATCGATTTCGAGTAAGCCGCATTATTCAGCACCGCAGACACAGTGCCGGGCGTGAGTCTCACATACTCCGCCAGCTGCTTCAGATTCACAGCCTTCGTAGGATTTTCGTTTCCCGTCAACATAGTTTCCCTCCTTATAAAGAGATCGAAAGTTAGAGAATCGGGAGCAAGCAGCCCGGCTCGCTCCCGATTCAGAGCTACTGTCCTTGCTGATTTACAGCCGGTTTCCCCTCGGGCGCAGCATGAGCAAGGCTTCGGGTTGCAACTTCGTCCGTCTTCGCAGTAGAGACTGGATACCGCAGCACTAAACCCAGTTCGTGAAGGTACATGGAAGTGACGACTCTCTCGCTTCCGATCCGTTCGACAACCAGTCGATTTGGCTCTGAAAAACTGGCCTCCGATATGGATGTGGCCATGAGCATGAAGCCTGTTGGATTGGGAGCGAATTTCCGAAGCGTTGTAATCGGCGTGGAACTATTGAGATCGATGCTGTACTGATATTCTCCTGCTGGCAGAGTGGCGACGCCAAAACGGGCCGCGTACGGGAGAGTGAATTTTCCTGACGATTCTTGCGCGTGAGCGAAGCTTGCAAATGAGCTTACAGCCGCGACGGCGAAGGCGAGTGATCGAGCAAGTGTAAAGTAACGAGTGATTTTCATATCCGACCTCCTGAGTCGAGTGCATAGAAGAAACGCTTCCGGCGACGGCCAGTCACGCTGCTTGCTGTGTTATTCCGGACTACAGGGTCAGGAGAACGATTCGGAAAGGCTCTTACTGAAGAGGACGAACTTCAAAGTTCGCTGCAAAACTTGCTACAACGCTGATTCCACCTGAGAAGAATATGACAGACCGGCCGGGGTCGGTCCAATTGAAAAAATCTATCCTGCCTATATTGGAGAGTTATCCAAAGAGAACGCTAATTCTTTATTAAGCGGCCAATCCTGCTAGCGGCTTTGCCTTGCTGATTTTAGCCTGTTAAACTGATGTTTTGTCAGCCCACCTCCATAGTAACTAGAAGGGAAATTTTGTGCGCGCAGAGACTCGCCATCAATTGAAAGAAGACCGATTTAGCCGCGCTACTATAAACGCGGCCGAGGCCACCGTCCACTGGTCCGTTGAACACAAGAGCAGGTTGGCTCTTCTGGGCGGCGTGGTGGTTTTGCTGATTGTTGCGGCGATCGGCGGTTGGTACTACATGTCTCAACAGGATCAAAAGGCTAGCGTTGATCTGGGCCAGGCAGTCCGCACGCTGGATACTCCTATTCGCCCCGCTGGAATGCCGCCCCAGCCCGATAATCCGAGCTTTGCCTCCAGTAAAGAACGTGCCACCGCAGCCCACAAAGAGTTTCAAGCGATTGTGGATAAGTATCCTCATACTCACGCGGGCAGCTTCGCACGATACTTTCTAGGCCTGACCTCGGAAACCCTTGGCAACCACGCGGCAGCCGAACGCGAACTGAAAGAAGTCTCGTCTGCGCACAACCGTGATCTCGCAGCTCTTGCGAATTTTGCCTTGGCTTCGGTGTATCGGAATACCAATCGCAACAAAGATGCCATTGATCTCTATAAAAAGCTGATGGACAAGCCAACAACCACGGTCGGGAAAGTTGCCTCAGAGATGGAGTTAGGTGCAACCTATGAGGCTGCCGGACAGCCGCTCGAAGCCAAGCGGATCTATCAAGAAGTTCAAAAAGAAAACCCCACCAGCCCAGCCTCGCAAATGGCTTCCGCCAAGTTACAGGAGATGAAGTAGGGGAAGCTGCCTACCGCTGATGAACGTCGGGTAGTTCTTGCTCCGGTTCATAGCTTCATGGGCGTGTTTTATTAGGCTAGCACTCCGAGTGGTACTATTCCCCCATCTTCATGCGCCTTCAGAACTACCCGGACTTGCATTCTGACGACTGGCTGCAGGCTCACACCGACCTCATTGCCGTGCTTTTCGTTGGACTCGGGTTCTTTATCCGGTTATCGGCAGCAAGCGGAACTTACCTGAATCCGGACGAGGCCATGCATTTCATGGTCGCAAACCGGGACTCATTGAAGGTTGCATACCAAGCCAGTCTGGATCTCTCACACCCTCCGCTTCTGATCTTCATACTTTGTTTATTGCGAGGGCTAGGTACTTCAGAACTGTTGCTTCGCATTCCTTCGATCCTCGCGGGGACTGCATTTTGCTGGGTCGCATACAAGTGGTTAGGCACGCTGTTTGATCGTACGACTAGCCTGATTGCCCTGATTCTTTTTACATTTCTTCCATCGACGATTGCGCTCTCGGCCGAAGTGCGCCAGTACGCCCTGCTGCTCTTTTTCTGTGCCTGCGCGGGATATTTTCTGGAGAACTCTCTGGCGAAGAATTCCGTCGGGCTTATGGCGCTATCGGCGCTCAGTCTTTATCCAGCAATGCTCTCGCACTACTCAGCATTTCTATTTGCAGCAGCTTTGAGTATTTACACGATGGCCCGGATGATTCGACAACGTCCCCGCAGCGGAGTTTTACTAACCTGGGCGATGGCTCAGTTAGGGAGCATTGGCATCGCAGTTTTTCTATATGTGACCCATCTTTCGAAACTGGGCGCTCAATTCAGCGGAGCGGCTGGTCAAGACCAGGATTTTTATCTGCGCAACTCCTATTTCCAATCCAGTCACATGAGCGCGTTGCATTTCATATTTGCGAGAACTGGCGGAGTCTTCCAATATATTTTCGGCGAGTTAGTTGTCGGCGACTTGGCATTTCTCCTGTTCCTGGGGGGGATTGTCCTTCTCTGGAGAAATGGTCGACGGAGAAACGCGAGTTCGGAAAAGCCGTCCGTCGATGGTAAGTCGCTAGTCCTCCTTCTCACGCTTCCGTTTGTTCTAACGTGTGTTGCTGCTCTCGCGGGAAAATATCCATATGGTGGTACGCGCCACATTGCGTTTCTCATTCCCTTCGCAGTTGCTGGCGTCAGCTTCGCCCTGGCGAAGATCCTATCCAACCGGATTACGCCCGCTATTATCGCTGCTCTTTTGATTGTCGGGTTGTGCAATGCCTTCCCAGCACATCGTCAGCCCTATATAGCTCGTGCTGACCAGAGCCGCGCACGGATGGATCAAGCGGTTAAGTTTATTCGGACGGGGATATCGTCAATAGAGCCGATTTTCTCTGACTTCCAATCGCGGCTGTTGCTCGCGCATTACCTTTGCGACCAGAGAAGCGTTCCGTATAACAAATCAGTCCCTGGATTCATAACTGCGGAATGCGGCGGCTTGCGGATGGTCGCCACTACCCCGAACACATTCGTATTCACTCCCAAATCATTCATACGCGATTGGAATCAGATGGTGCCGTCTTTTGGATTGAAGCCAGGAGAGAAGGTATGGATCGTTCAGGAAGGATGGAATATTCGCCTACCCGATGAGCTTAGAAACATCCAGGAATTCAGGAACATGAATGTCCATTTCTTCGGACACAACATCGCTGTCTTCGAGCTCACTGTGGGGCAGCCGTTGCCGAACCCTGAGTCGTTGTCGAATTGAGTGCCAACGCCTTCAGTATCACATTATCAGGGACAGCTTTCCCATTCATCTTAGTTACTACGCCGAAACCTCCACTGTAGTCCCACATCGCCCAGCCGATTCCGTGGCGCTCTAGCGAAGTTCGCACGTCATGAATCCATGCAGCACGAGCTTGCGGATCGGCATTTTTTCGATAGACACCGAATTCATTGCACACCAGCGGCACATTCCAGCGTTTGGCCCATTGCGCCACCTGACCAATTTCCATATCGATGCGGGCCGCATCCCAATGCTCCATTCCGTAGCGCAGGATGTAGAGCCGATTCACTGCATCTGGCACCTCAGCCGCAGTTTTTTCGGCCGACTCAAAATTCGAGGGATACTCCAGACCTTTTTCCCAATGCCAGTAATTCACTCCCCAAGTCGCACCCTGATGGGTGAAAACATGCGGGTCATAAAAATGGAAGTTGTAAATAACATTGCGGTCTGGCAAGGGATTAAGAAAAAGCAGCTCATCGTCATTGGAATACCGCGCACCTGCAGCGATGATCGTGTGCTGTGGTGCGCCTTCACGGATGGCAGCCGCGAGCTTGGCTTGAATACCCGACCAGCGGTACCGGTCGCGAGTTTCAGGCTCATTCAGAATTTCAAAGAAAACGCGCTCGGGATCGAGCGCCGAATAATGATGAGCCAAGGAACGCCAGTAATCGGCGAATTGCTCGACGAAGTCGTCGTCATTCGCGAGCTTAGTTTTGAAATCGCTCTCGGGATGGATGTCAATTACCACCGCGAGCCCCTGATCGAGGATCATCTTCACGGCGGTATCAAGATAACCCAAATAATCGGCGGGGATCTCGTCGGCATGTCCGTTCCGAAACATAGGCTGAGTATTGACGCTCAATCTGACATGGTCGAATCCCATCGATTTAATGAGTGCGATATCCCGGACAGTGTTCCAGCTGTCGAAGTGTTCCTTCACGTAGCCCTTGGGATCGTAGACCTGAGCGAACCACTCACTAGCGTTAATGCCGTGTTGCAAATGAGAGAGCCGGTGTTGCGCGAGATTAGAGTTTACAGGTGAGACTTGCGCTCGAAGAGAAGTTGCCAGTAGCAGAGAAGTTCCAAGCAACAAGAAGGCGTGTCGGGCGTTTTTGACCATTCGGAATTTTCGCATGTACGTCCGAAGAATCTTATGAATTCAGCACTCCACGGCTAAATGGCGGGATAACCCCTTCCTTGACACCCTCGGCTAGGGCCTTTATCCTTGTATTCTGAGTTTTGCTCCCTGAAGAATCGCGCCTCTGTGCGTCTTTCCGCGGCCTTCGCGGTGTCAGGTGGGGCGTAGGGGATCGCGATGTTCATCGACATTCATGAGTTGGAACTTCATCCTATTGATTTCGAGGAGGAGTTTCGCCCTGGCGTAATCGATTTAGGGTCTGATTTTCAGCAAAAAACTCCATTACAGACCAGCGGACGCGCTCAGTTAATTGAAGAACATCACGGGAAACATGAGAAAATAAAAGACATCCGGTTGGCCGGTAGTTTGACCACCAGCATAGAGATGGCTTGTGCTCGGTGTCTGGATCCGGTCCTTGAAAAAGTGGATCATGAATTTGATCTCCTTTACCGTCCGCAAGGAACCGATGCTGGCCGGGAAGAGATATCGGTAACGTCGGCAGAAGCCGAGATCAGCTACTACCAAGGCGAAGGCGTTCTGCTGGAAGATGCGTTGCGCGAGCAGGTTCTCCTAGCGCTGCCTTTGAAAGTGGTTTGCCGCGAGAACTGCAAAGGTTTGTGTCCGCAATGCGGCAAAAATTTGAACGCGGAGCAATGTTCCTGCGCTGAAGTGGTGGAAGATCCGCGCTGGTCAGCTCTGAAAGATATTCGAAGCAAGTTGCAACACTGATCGGAGTGATACCGGTCAAATAAAAGAATTCTGCCGCGCCTAACTGGTCCGGCTACAAAGGAATCGAAATGCCTAATCCAAAACGGCGCCACTCCAAGAAGCGCACCAGCACACGGCGCGCCCACGATTTTTTAACGGGACCTTCGCTGTCCGAGTGTCCGAATTGCCACGAGCGCAAACAGCCACATCGCGCTTGCCCGAAGTGCGGCCACTATAAAGGTCGCGAAGTCCTCAACGTTGAGGAAAGCAGCTAGCCCTACATCCCATGCCAAGCGTCATAGCTCTGGACGCGATGGGTTCTGACCGCGCGCCGAAGCCTGAGATCGAAGGTGCGATCCAGGCAGCTCGGCAGTACGGCATTCGTGTAGCTCTAATCGGCCCGGAACAAACCGTACGCGCCGAACTTGAGCGACATCGTGCCGCGGAGGGACTTCCCATTGAAATCATTCATGCCAGCGAAGTCATCACCATGGATGACAAAGCCGTGCATGCAGTCCGCGCCAAACGCGACTCATCCATGCGCGTCGGCCTGCGCTTAGTGCGCGAGGGGAAGGCGCAGGGGTTTGTCACCGCAGGCAACACAGGCGCAGCCATGGCCACCGCGAAGATGGTCTTGGGAGCTATTCCGGGAGTTGATCGCCCAGCGCTGGCCGCTGTCTTTCCAACCGCAATTGGCACCGCCGCGGAGTTGCTTGATGTCGGAGCCAACGTAGATTGCAAAGCCCACAACCTTGAGCAGTTCGCTGTAATGGGAGAAATTTATTTCCGCAGCATGTTCGGCAACAGGCGTCCTCGTGTGGGATTGCTCTCGATCGGTGAAGAAGAAACCAAAGGCAATGAATTAACACGCGAAGCCTTTCAACTTTTGAAGCAGCTTCCCTTGAACTTCGTCGGGAACGTGGAAGGCCGCGACCTTTACAACGGGGAAGTGGACGTCATCGTGGCGGACGGCTTCGTCGGCAATGTTGCCTTGAAGATCTCAGAAGGTGTGGCGCACCTAGTGCGAAACACTCTAAAAGAAACATTGCGCGCGACCATCACACGCCAGGTGGGATATTTGCTCTCCCGCAGCGCGTTCGCAGATTTCAAGAAACGCCTCGATCACACGGAATACGGAGGGGCGCCACTGCTGGGAGTGAAGGGCGTATGCTTCATCACGCATGGATCGTCCAATATGAATGCCATCAAGAACGCGATTCGAGTAGCGGCAGAGTTCGCCGAGCGCGGAATCAACGACACGATAGAGAAAGAATTGGCAACATTGAGAGCGGCGGCAGTTGCGAGCACATAATGCTGCCAACGCAATGCTCGTGACTCATCGATAAAGAATTATTGTCATTCCGAGCGCCGCCTGAGCCGCGCTTGCGCGGTGAGGACAAGTCGGGGAACCTGCTTTCGGCAACCGCGAACAATTAAACCTATGTCATCTAACACTTCGATCGCCTTGCTCTTCCCCGGCCAGGGTTCCCAATCCATCGGCATGGGAAAAGACCTCACCGAAAAATATCCCATCGCTCGCCAGACCTTCGAAGAAGCCGACGAAGCTCTTGGCTATAAGCTCTCTAACCTTTGCTTCGAAGGTCCGGAAGAGCAACTTCGCATGACTGAAATCACTCAGCCTGCCATTTTGAGTGCCTCCATCGCAGCATGGCGAGTTCTAAACGAAAAAGGGCTTACGCCGAGTTCCGTAGCCGGGCACAGCCTAGGCGAATATTCCGCCCACGTTGCCGCGGGAACTCTCACCTTTGCCGACGCCGTCCGAACCGTTCGCAATCGTGGCAAATATATGCAGGAAGCAGTACCGGTCGGAGTGGGAGCTATGGCCGCAATCCTTGGCATGGACGCGGAGAAAGCCACCGCAGTGTGTCACGATGCCGCGCAAAGTGAAGTCTGCGAGCCAGCCAACATCAATTCGCCAGAACAGGTCGTGATTTCGGGCCACGCGGCAGCGGTTGAGCGCGCAATCACACTAGCCAACGAACGCGGAGCCAAGCGCGCTGTCCTCCTGCAAGTCAGCGCACCATTCCATTGTTCCTTGATGAAGCCGGCACAAGATCGGCTGGCTGCTGACCTGCTGAAGCTGAACTTCCGAATTCCCAATGTTCCCGTCGTGTGTAACGTCGATGCGGCTTCGGTAAACGATGCCGAGCAAAGCCGCGACGCACTGATCCGGCAAGTCACCGGCTCGGTGAAGTGGGATCAATCGATTCGCTTACTGATCTCTCAAGGTGTGCAGAGCTTCGTGGAAGTTGGGCCAGGGAAGGTTCTCTTCGGTCTCATGCGCCAGATAGATCGTTCTAAGAAATGCCTCAACGTTAGCGACGAAGCTTCATTGCAGAAAACTCTGGAACATTTTGCAGCCGTGAGCGCCTAACTCGCTATTCGGTAAGCGTTACTCCGTCAGCCAAGCCCACCAGTTTCCGCACTGAATCTCGCTGGGCGGGAATGACAGGCTTTTGTTCGACTTATCCACCCAAATGTTTGCCCTCTCGGCACGATCATTCACCGTGGTTTGAACAATTACGCCGCTTCCCGTGCTCAGTGAACAATCGACTTTGGAGCCCTTCACTAAACCCCACTGTCCGCCCGGCCCCCAATCGGTATAAAAATCGTTGTAAGGGTAATTGGGATACTTCTGCGGATGCTGCTTCCAATCCGGATCGCGCTGCCAGATTGCATAAGCCTGTTCGTAATTTCGGCTCTGCAGTGCGCCAAAAAAATCCCGCACTGCCTGCCTCTGTGGGTGATTGCGTGCGTGATAGAGAACCCACGCCAGAATGACCGTGAGGATAGTGCTAATGATGATGATATTCCTGCGCCGGCGGGCACGCGCGAAGTCGTACTGCTTTGCATCGAGCAAAGTCATAATAGTCTAAGCATAATAGATTGCAGGGAGGACGTAAAAGTTCCCGACCTATCATGCACATCTCGCCCTAGGCGCCGCGCCCCCTGTGATCCCCGTGACCTCAGTGGTTAAAGTTTTAACGTTTCCCATCTACAGCGTTCTCTTAAACAGCGGTGTTGCTACTCCCAGCGAGATCAGCGCAAACAGCGATAAATACAGCATGTCAGGCCAGATCGCCACGAATCCCGACTCCTTCAGCAGAAGCGATTTGAATCCGTGCACCGCAAAGGTAAATGGATCAATACTCGCGATCCCTCGCAACCACCACGGAAACGCCTGAATTGGATAGACCGCGCCGCTGGGGAAAAACAATAACGTATTGAGAATTCCGAAAATTGCCCGCGGCACCAGCGGGTCATCCACTCGCACCACAATTAAAAACATCATCGCATTCAACGCGAACGCTGTGAGCATGACCATGACGAACAGTCCCACCGCAGTCGTGAAATGGAACAGCGTGCCCACACCCGCCAGCAGCGATCCCACAAACGTAATAATCGTTCCCGTCAGCACCGCTTTAGCGGCACTCGACGCATTGAGCCCCAGCACCAATTCAGTCTTCGTTATCGGCGTGACAAGATAGCCTTCGTGTACGCCGCGGGCCTTGTCGTCAATGTAGAGCATGCCTCCGCCGATCATCACCGACATAAAAATCGCCAGCGTGATCGAGCCGGGCAAAAGAAATTTCATGTACTCGATATAAGGATAGAGTTCCACAATCTGCAGAACGGTTTGCTGCAAGACGCGCGGCTGCACCGTCGGATTGTTCAGCGCCGCAGTGATTTGAGTCAGCGAGTCTTCCAGAGTCGAACTCATGAAGTTGTCACTGTTATCGACAACCAACCCGATCTTCGGTTGATTCTGCTCGTAAACTCGCCGCGAATACTGCGGGGGAATAATCACCGCACCCTGAATTTTGCCGTTGCGAACGTCCTCCATCGCCTTCTTTTCGTCCTGATAATAGATCGGTTCAAACGTGCGCATGTTGGCGCGGACCGAATCAAAAGCCTCATGGATCTTGATCGCCTGGGTGCCGCGGTCTTCGTCAACTAACCCTAATTTCGCATCGCGAATCTTGCCTCCAAAAGCGTTGCCCAACACGATGAGCTGCACCAACGGAAAAATCAGCGACACCATCATGAGTGCCGGGGATCGAAAGAACTTCCGCATCTCGCGTTCGATAATCGCCATGATGTGGTTCATGGTTGTACTCCCGGACGCGGGGGCATCACAAATCCATGTGCTTTGACGAGTTCGTCACGCAGCTGTCGGCCCGTGTAATGAACGAATACGTCGTCAAGAGTTGTGTTCTGCACCGAGAGCGACTTCACCGTAACTCCCGCTGTGACTGCGGCCTCAACCAGCTCTGTCGTGGTCCGAGATCCGTTGCCTGTCAACACCCGGTACATTCCTGCACCTTCATGTTGGACCGATGTAACGTCGCTGAGGTTCCGAAGGCGCGTATCCCAACCTGCAGGCGCATTCTCGAATTGCGCTTCGATCACATTCGAACCAGGAACGCTAGCCTTCAGGTTTGGAGGAGTGTCGAGTGCAACCAGCTTCCCGTGATCGACAATTGCAATGCGGTCGCAAAGGCGATCGGCTTCGTCCATGTAGTGCGTCGTGATCAGAATCGTGAGCTGGCGCTGGCTCTTGATATTGGTCAGCATCTCCCATACGGCCACGCGGGACACCGGATCCAGCCCGGTCGTGGGTTCGTCGAGAAAAAAAATTCGCGGACTATGAACCAGTCCACGCGCAATCTCTAGCCGCCGCCGCATACCGCCTGAAAGTGTTTTGGTCTGAGCCGAACGCCACTTGGTCAGATCGACCAACTCCAGCAACTCATCGATCGCGGCTTTACGTCTCTTAGCGGGGATATCGTAGAGCTTGGCATAAATGCTCATGTTCTCTTCAACGGTTAAATCCAAATCACTGGTGAGTGCCTGTGGAATCACCCCGATCACTCGGCGCACGGCATCAGGATCTTTCTGCACATCGTGGCCCGCGATGTAAGCCTTACCACCGGTAATCGGAATCAGCGTGGTCATCATCCTGATCAACGTCGATTTCCCCGCTCCGTTCGGACCGAGCAACCCAAAAATCTCACCGTCTTTGACATTGAAAGAAACGTCGTCGACTGCAGTGAAATCACCGTACTTCTTTACGATATGGGTTACGTCGATCGCCTTCGGCGGCACAGCAGCCTTGCCAGGATCTTGTACTTTGGACGGGCCTCCTGCAGGGCCATCCACTCGAGCTTCGCGGTCGGTAATCACTGCTGCCCCGCAACTGTACTTTGGTTTGACCCGGATCCTTTCAGCTGATCCGACGAGACGAGTACTTCCGCCGTCATACCCGGCACGTACGCGCCCTTGGGATTGTCGAGTCGAACTTTGACCACGATAGTTTTGATGTCGCGCTTACGACGACCGACATCCCGCTGCGTGGCGAAATCGGCTTCCGCGGACTTGAAGAACACTTTGCCGGAAACCACCGTTCCTCCCGGTAACCGGACCCGCAACGAGTCTCCCAAGCCTATATGGTCGGCACTAGTCTCTGGAATGGCGGCCCGAACCCATGTGTCTCCCAGATCGACAATGGTGACAATCGGCGCTCCGGCATTCAACACTTCCCCCTCGCGGGCTGCGCGCACAGAAACAGTCCCCGTAACTGGCGCGTAGATTTTGGTATAGCCAAGGCGCACCTCTGCTTCCTTCAGCATCGCCTCAGCATTGATCAACTGCCCTCGCGTTGATGCCACAGTGCTTTGCGCCGCCGCCGCCTGGTGAGTATTCGCCACCGCCATATTCAAATCGGCTTCAGCGGCACTAACCTGGTGCGTCAATGCATCAACCGTAGCCTGCTGTGCCGCGAGGTTCGTTTCAGCTTGCACGCGGTCTTGATCGGACGCTACGCCCGCCTTTGCCAGTTCAATCGTTCGGCGGCTGTCACTTTCGACTCGCTGTAGAGTGGCTTCCGCTTGCAACAACTGTGCGCGCATAGATTCGAGCTTGGCCTGTGCATTAACGACGCTGCTCGAGGTCGATCCTGCCATGGCTTGTTGGGTAGATTCAGTCTCCTGTACTTTGGATCGCAAACTATCGATTGTGGCAGCAGCCGCGCGCGCCTGCGCTTCCAGTTCTGAAGGATCGAGAACCGCAATCAAGTCTCCCCGCTTGACCTGCGTTCCTTCCTCCACAAGCAACTTCGCAATCCGCCCCTCCATTTGCGGGCTCACGATCACCTGGTTCGAGTCGACGGTACCAATCAAAACCAAGTCTTTATTGCTGGGCGTCGATATCAGGTAATAGCCTAACGACAGTGCGGCAATGATCGCCAGCAGTATGAATACCCGATTACGTGCGCTCACTTTCGCGCTCCTTTTTTCTTATGAGTAGAAGAATTATGAAAGGAAGAACTGAAGAGAGCCGCGGAAATAAAGTCGAGTACCGCAGCCCTGCGTTCGGTTATACGCTCAGGGGCCATCGGATCGTCCCCTGTTACCAGGCGAAGCACCGGAGCGGCATTGAAATAAAAAACGATTATGGAAATCATCGAAGGTATGAAATGCACAGGGTTAACCCGTCGAAATACTCCGGATTCCATTCCTTCGCGCAGCACCTTCTCAACCCCGTTAAAAATGGGACGGAAATACTGCTGAAAAATTCGCCGCATCTCCGTAGGGCCGCCGCGTCCTGCACGCATCATCTCGCCTTGCACCATTTGCGGATAGAGAGGATTGCTGGCAATGTAGTCGAAGTGCGCCCCGGCGTATGCCAGTATTTTCTGTTCCGGCGGCAACTCGCGGGAAAGCGCTTCGTGAATAGTGGCGGAAAGACCCCCAAAAACCTCGTCGAGAGCTGCGCCATAGAGCGATTCTTTGTCTTTGAAGTAGTAGTAGAGAAGCGCTTTGTTCACCCGTGCCGCTCGGGCGATAGCATCCGTTCGCGCGCCGGAAATTCCCTCTTGCGCGAACTCCCGTATGGCTGCCCGGAGAATCGCGGAGCGGCTTTCCCCTGGCTTCCCGCGTGAGCCGAGACGAGCTTTCGGAGCGAGAGCTTTCATTTGAATGCCGCCGATTAATTAACTAGTTAGTTAGATTATAGAGCGAGAAGAGCTGAACCGCCAAGCACTTTTCAATACGTAACACCCCCCGCCTGGCAGAACACGGGTGCCCCACCTTTCGCGTTCTTTGCGAAAGATGGGAGACGAAGGTGAAATTACGGTCATTGACTTCGCACCTCACGGTCGAAGGATAACGATGACGTGCGGAGTGGTCTCTCTCTCTAACAGCCCACGACAGACGACCAACGACCGCTCTACATTAACCACAACGCGTCCACATCCACAATCACCTGCGTTCGCGGAATCTTCTGCTGCGACGCATAGACAAGCATCGACCTCAGCAACGCATTCAACTTCTCCCGGCTCGGCGACTTCAACACAAAATGATAGCGATAGTCGCGCTTCAATCGCACAATCGGTGCCGCCGCTGGGCCGAGTACACGAATGCCCTCATGCCGCGTCTTCTCGAACCAGCGACCTAAGATTCCTGACCATTGCATCGCGTCATCAAGCTTGTCGCTTCGGATCAGCACATTCGCAAGTGCACTGTATGGCGGATAATGCATCCAACTCCGGAATCGCAATTCTTTATCATAGAAGCCCTCGAAGTCGTGACGCGCCGCATATTGCACCGCATAGTGATCCGGAAAATAAGTTTGTAGAACGACCTTGCCCGGAGAGTTGCCTCTTCCTGCACGCCCTGCCACCTGCGTAAGCAATTGAAAGGTCCTCTCAGCCGCCCGAAAGTCAGGCATCCCAAGCGCCATGTCTGCTCCAACTACTCCCACCAGTGTGACGCCGTGAATGTCATGTCCTTTGGCGATCATCTGCGTGCCGACGAGCATGTCAAGCTCGCCCTCGTTTAATGCATTCAACGCTCGCTCGAAATCTTCATGGCCCTTCACGGTATCGCGATCGAGACGCCCTATACGAGCCTGCGGAAACATTCCATGCAGCAACTCTTCCAGTTTTTCGGAACCGGTTCCAAGAAAATAAACGTATTCGCTACCGCAATGCACGCAGCTCTTTGGAACCACTGCTGTATATCCACAGTAGTGGCATTCCATGCGATGCTCCCGCTTATGATGAGTGAGTGCGATGGCGCAGTTCTTACACTCGAGCTTCTTGCCGCACGTCCGGCATAAAACGACCGGCGAATATCCGCGCCTATTGAGCAGCACCATTACCTGCTCTTTGCGTTCGAGGCGCTCTTTGATTTCTTCCGCAAGCTTGCGCGAGATCACCTGCTCATTTCCGGTTTCCTGAAATTCCTGCCGCATGTCGATGATCTCAACTTCGGGCAGCGGTCGCTGCTGGACTCGATCAGGCATCTGAAGCAATTCGTATTTATTCTTCGTAGCGTTGTAGTAGGACTCAAGCGATGGAGTCGCCGATCCCAGGACGACCACTGCATTCGCCATTTTCGCTCGCACCACGGCGACGTCTCGCGCGTGGTAACGAGGCATCTCCTCTTGCTTGTATGACGAATCCTGTTCCTCATCAACGATAATCAGCGCCAAGTCTGATACAGGAGCAAACACCGCCGATCGCGTCCCGACAACCATGCGCGATTCTCCGCGCCGGATGCGATGCCACTGCTCGGCCCGCTCCTGATCCGAAAGAGCCGAATGCAGGATGGCGACTTCATCTCCGAACACTTGATGCAAGTCGGCCGCGACTGCGGGCGTGAGTCCGATCTCTGGCACGAGCAGGATTGCAGATCGTCCCGCCTCGAGCACGGAACGCATGGCCGCCAGATACACAGCTGTCTTTCCGGACCCGGTAATGCCGTGCAGCAACATCCCCGCAAACTTTCCCGCGTTAACATTGGCCTGAATTCGTCCGAGTGCGTTTGCCTGCGCGGGGTTGAACTTAAAATCCAGAGGCGAAGGCCGCGCCTTAACTTTCGACCGAACAAGCTCAGCGGGTTCTTCGACTATCTCCACCAGCCCGCGCTTGACTAGTGTTGCCAGAGTGGTTCGAGGCACTTCGATTCCTGCAAGAGTTTCAATCGTAACTCTTCCGCCACTAGCGGCAAGTGTGTCGATCAGTAATTGCTGGTTCGGATTCAATCTTCCTTCAGCGCACTTGAATACGGCCAGTTTCACAACACGACTCGCATCGCGTGCGCCCGAGACATCTTCTCGCGCGATCCATTTCTTGCGAACCATTCCAGCCAGCACAGACTTTGAAACGCGAGTCGAGCTGCGCAGAGTTTGTTCCCGCGTGGATTCGCGCTGCGAAAGATAATCGAGGACCCGAATTTCTGAGAGGTGCTCTTCCGGAGTCTTGCGCGACCGCGCCGACGATCCCGTATTCCCCGCGTTATGCAGAGCGGTGTGGCCTTCTTCTGCGATTTGATAGGTGATCGTGCGCTTGAACTCAGCGTTCAGCGGCAACATGCTGCGGAACACATCGCCCAAGGGCGCGAGGTAATAGTCCGCGATCCATTGCCCCAGGCGAATCAGTTGCTCATCGAGCAGCGGCGTCGCATCCAGCACTTGCAAAATGTTCTTGGCTTGAACCTTGGGAGGACGATCATGTAATTCGGTGACAACTCCCGACATGCGTTGCTGGCGGAAAGGTACGAGTACACGTCCCCCAACAACTGGCACCATATCCGCCGGAATGCGGTACGTGAATACCATGTCCAACGGTACGGGAAGCGCTACGTCACAAAATTCAGGCATGAGCTTAGGAAATCCTAACAGGTGTGCCAATTGTTCCTAATGTTCCCATGGGAACACTTTGTACTTGTCAAAATGTATGTACGGTTGTATACAGATATCTACAAATGAAACAATCAAAACGAGTTACAAAGACGCGAAAAGGCAAGACTCGCAAGCCCACCGGAAAGAGGATCGGGACTATTCGAGCCTCCGCCGACGATAAGGCGTCCGATGAGAGGCTGGCGGAATGGTACAGACCCATTAAAAAACCGGTAACACTGCGCTTAGATGCTGACGTACTGGCCTGGTTCAAAACCAAGGGAAGGGGCTATCAGACAAGGATCAATCGCGCATTGCGGGATGTAATGCGGCAAGAGAAAAACTCCTAAGAAGTAAACCGGACACCGCTCAGGCGGCAGCGGTATATCTCGTTTCAATCGCCTCTTTGATTTTGTCACGGCTTTCTTTGGGAGCAGCCGCACCATTCTCTTTTGCTGCCTCTTGTACCGCAGCCGCGTCCTTGGCGAGCGCCGCATCCTTAATCATTTCCCGGAACCATTGAGTGTAGTCTCCCCGCCGGAGGTGGAACATCCAAGTCTCATCGTCCACCCCTTCTGCAAGTTGCACGAACGTGTTCAGGTTGTGCGCTCGCAAATTAAGCTTTGATTCGGGTCCGCGGAAATAAAAACTTTGCTCAGGCGAAAGCTCTCCTTCTGCATACTGCCGCAGGTGACGACGTCTCTCAGCTTTCCCCGGCACAGTGCGCACCCGAATGGGTGGCTCTTCTCGCTTGCAGAACCAAACGAGTGCCTCGCCCGGCTTGAGTTCGATGTTCTCGCCATCAGGCGCTGGGATTCCTACGATCTTCGCGAAGGCACGGAAAGTCTCCATCGGAGTCTTCCCTGTGACTAATAGCACGTCGATTGTTTCTAAGGCAGAAGGCGAGACGTGATCTGGGTGCACGGTGATAAGAATGGCCGTCTCGAGCGCTTGCGGCACGGTGCTGGATGCTGGCGACCACGAGGATGGAAGCAGATGGTGCGCTTCATCAAGAACCAGCCAATGTGGGCGTGAGGTTCGGGTCCGTAACTCTTGCAGGTTCGCCAAAAGACCCGCACCGTACTCCGGACGGTCCGGGATTGGGATGCCCATCAGGTTTACTACGACACTCTGTTGGGGCAATTCAAGGACGCGTAAGATCGCGCGCGGGTCGGGACGCTCCTTGGGAGTGCCCAGCGTAAGAGCACCCGCAAAGTCTTCAAAGTCTCCTTCAGGATCAAGCAAGCAAAACTGATATTCATGTTCAGCCAGTTGCTCGAGGATTCCGGAAACCGCAGTTGATTTTCCGCTGGCAGATGGCCCGGCCACCAAAATGTTATCGCGGTAGGAGTTGACCAGCACAGGTTTCTCTCCATCGTTGCTATCCGATTCCTCAGCCCGAACACCTAGCCAAACCGCGTGACGAACCAGACGCGAGTCGTAGCGGGCGAGATCGTCTTCCAGCAATTGCTCGATAATCTCCTCCACGCCGCTTCCGTTCTTACCAATGGTGACGATGTCGGCCCGCTCCTTCAACGTGGTCAGGGCATTCGCCACCGCCACGGAGCATTCGCACTTTAATAGAAAGGAGTGATCGTTCTCTGCATCTCCTATTCCAAGCACATTGTGCGCCGATAAACCAAGATCTTTCATTGCGGCGTCAAGACCTGTGCCCTTGTTTATGCCAGAAGGTAAAACCATCACCGCGCCCTTGTTGAAGATGACCTGCAGATCGAGGCCGAGATCGTGAATGGTGTCCAACACTGTGTCCTGATGCGGCTCACAGGTTGCAACAATACCTCGGCCCACCGAAACGGGGACACCGCGTTCCTTGAGCGCCTTGATGAAATCAGGGTTTGGCGGCTCACAAAGCAATTTCTCTTCGCGGCTTTCCGGCCGATAAAGCAATGCTCCGTTCTCTGCCACTACCCGGTGAAACATATTGAGTTCGGGAAAAACCGTAGTGAGATCTGGAAGGTGACGGCCAGTGACGAGTACCAGCTTGCGCCCTGAGGAGCACACGCGCTTGAGTGCTTCCAGCGTGCTTTCTCTTACCCGCCCGTGAGAGGCAAGCGTCCCATCGTAATCGGTAGCGAGTACCAGGTAACGCATCGCAGAGTTGGATGCATGGTCGGCAAACAGGTTGTGTTAATCGAAGACTCCGCGCGCGCTCACGGCACACAGTCTTCCACCCTCCTATTGTTTGAGCGCGCTTTGGAAATCGAATCTTTTCAATTTCGAATCGGGAGGAGATGTTCCTAGCGCTTATTGCAGTATCCTATTCCACGCTTTTGCTGGGCAATGCCATTCCCAACTCCTTCATCACCATCTGCAAGTCTTTCCAGGTTTCTTTCTTCTGCCGTGGATCACGCAATAAGAATGCCGGATGATAAGTCACTGCCAGTTTGGTGCCTTTGAAATCGAACCAGCGCCCCCGTAGCTCCGACATGGGCGCGCTCACTGCCAGCAACGTTTTCGCCGCGACTGCTCCCAATGCCACAATTACCTTGGGTTTGACTACTTCGATTTGCCTCATCAGAAACGGCGAGCAGGTTTCGCATTCATCGCGCTCGGGCTGGCGATTTCCCGGCGGGCGGCACTTAATGATGTTCGCGATGTAGACATCTTCGCGCGTGACCCCCATAGCCTTGATCATGTTGGTGAGCAACTGGCCGGCCCGGCCCACGAATGGCTCTCCCTGAATATCTTCATCTGCTCCTGGAGCTTCGCCGATGAACATCAAATCTGCATTAGGATTTCCCACGCCGAACACGATCTGCTTGCGCCCTTGTTTGGATAGCTTACAGCGGGTGCAGTCTCCAATGTCTTCGCGGATCATGCGTAACGCTTGAACCGGATCCGAAATGCCGGACTCGGGCTTGGGAGAGATTGAAACTATTTGTTCCGTGGGCGATACGGCAGCCGCGGATTTGGCTTTAGCCATGGACTCTCTTTCTTCTGATTCGACCTGTTCTGAGTCTTCAAAAATAACTGATGACTGGCTTCCTTCGCGGCGGTAGAAATCGTATATGCCGAGATCGTTATAGTAGCGGATGCGGTCTGCGAGTGCGCGTTTGAGCTGTGGATCGAGGGTGGTTGGCATTTTAAAGGATATGATCGGGAAGCCTTACCCTCACACACTCAGGGGCTAAAGCCCTGATGATATTGGAAAATTTTATCGCAGCGCTGAAGCGCTGCGCCACCCAAACTCCGACCTCGGCATTCATCTCTGATCCAAGACCATCAAGAAAAGTACTCTTGGTGATTTGGGCTACCCACTCGTCTTCATGGGCAGGTTCCGGCGGCTTCGAAGACGTACTACCTGATCCAGCACGCGCTGGGCGACTTCCCATTTGGTATTCTCCGGTACTTCGACAACCTCGTGCTCGGTAATTATCGTTACGGCGTTACGATCTGAGTCGAATCCAACTCCTTCGCGGGATACGTCATTGACGACTACCGCATCGAGTGATTTCGCAATCAGCTTCTTGCGGGCATTTTCCAGTGTGTTCTCAGTTTCAGCCGCAAAACCGACAATGATTTGCCCCTGCTTGCGCCCGGATAGTTCGGCCAGAATGTCCGTCGTCGGCTGGAGTTCAAGGCTCATCGGCCCGTTACGTTTCAGCTTTTGAGAAGCGGCCGACTTTGGACGATAGTCGGAAACTGCCGCCGTCTTGACGACGATGGTCGCTTCGGATAAGAGCTTCAAGGCTGCTTGCCGCATCTCTTCCGAGGATTCAACTCGAGTTAGCTCAGCGGCTGATGGCGGAGTAATACTAACCGGTCCGCTCACCAGCAACACTCTGGCACCGCGTCTTATTGCAGCTTCTGCCAATGCGTATCCCATGCGTCCGCTGGATCGATTGGTCAAATAGCGCACCGGATCGATCTTCTCACGGGTTGGGCCCGCAGTAATCAGGACCGTTTCGCCACTCAGGTCTTGCGTAGCTCCCAGAGCTTCGAGCGTCGCGGCAACAATGGATTCATTCTCAGCAAGGCGGCCCGCTCCGGTCATTCCGCAGGCTAAATATCCCGTACCCGGTTCAACAATTCTTACCGAACGCTTTCTGAGAATCTCCATGTTCGCCTGCGTCGCCGGATGGTTCCACATATTGACGTTCATGGCAGGAGCGACCACTACCGGCGCGGTAGTTGCGAGATAAAGCGTGGTCAGAAAATCGTTGGCAATGCCTTGGGCAAACCTGGCCAAAATGTCCGCACTTGCCGGCGCGACTAACAATACATCAATGGACTGCGCGACTGAAATGTGTTCGATCGCGGAGTCGATATTCGCGGGAGTGTCACCGCCTTCGGTAAACAAATCTGTAATAACTTTTTCCCCGGAGAGAGCCGCAAAGGTAAGAGGCTTGACGAATTCCTGCGCGGCTTTGGTCATG
>JAOAPG010000010.1 GCA_025462785.1 Acidobacteriaceae bacterium | reverse complement strand
ATCGAGCTCTCCAAGTCGAACATCATGTTGATCGGCCCGACGGGTACGGGTAAGACGCTGATGGCGCAAACGCTGGCACGCATGCTGGATGTTCCGTTCGCGATTGTTGACGCAACCACGCTGACCGAAGCGGGGTATGTAGGAGAGGATGTCGAGAACATTATTCTGAAGCTGCTACAAGCGGCGGATGGAGATGTGGGGCGTGCACAGACCGGCATTATCTATATAGATGAAATCGATAAGATCGGGCGGAAGGACGAGAATCCCTCCATTACCCGAGATGTGTCTGGTGAAGGCGTGCAACAGGCTTTGTTGAAGATTCTTGAAGGCACGATCGCGAATGTTCCGCCGCAAGGTGGACGGAAACATCCCCATCAGGAATTCACCCCAGTCGACACGACCAACATTCTATTTATTTGCGGCGGCGCTTTCGTTGGCATGGACAAGATCATTGCCCGGCGCGCTGGCAAGAAATCGCTTGGCTTCAAGGCCGACGAAGAGGGAGCGGAGCAGGACGACACGGCTCTCAACCGTAAAAAAGCTTTCGAGCTCGTGAGCGACGTGCAACCGGAAGACCTCATCAAATTTGGGCTGATTCCGGAGTTCGTGGGCCGCTTGCCAGTAGTCGGGGTCCTAGCAGAGCTCGACGAAGCTGCATTGATGGAAATCCTTACTCGTCCAAAGAACGCGATCATCAAGCAGTATCAACGGCTGTTCGAGTTCGAGAACGTACGCCTTAAATTCAGTGAAGAAGGTCTGCGGGCGATTGCGCGACAAGCGATGGCGCGTAAAGTTGGAGCGCGCGGGTTGCGGATGATCCTGGAAGAGTTGATGCTGGACTTGATGTATCACCTGCCAAGCCAGAAGAAGGTAAAGGAATTTGAAGTCACGCGTGAGATGGTTGAAAAGCGAAATGTCTCGCTCGCGATGATGGAGAAGGCGGGATAGGGCCAGGCTCTGGGCTTTAGGCTTTAGGAACGTTCGTAGAAAAAAGGGCAAAGCTACTAGCTAAAAGCTAGCAGCTAAAAGCTATTTTTGGAGAATCAGTGACGACATCCAAGGAAAAATTCGAAACTAAGAAGCTGCCCATGATGCCCATCCGGGATGTCGTGATTTTCCCGTACATGATGACGCCGTTTGTGGTGGGCCGGGAATCGAGCGTGCACGCGCTGGAAGAGGCGCTCGCAGCGGACAAGAAAATATTCCTGGCAACCCAGCACGACGCCAGCGTGGACGAGCCCAAAGCTAACGAGATCTATCAAGTGGGCACGATCGTCAACATCGTGCAGAGCCTCAAGCTGCCGGATGGCAATATCAAGGTTTTGGTCGAAGGCATTGAACGCGGCAAGATTCTGCAGATCACGGAAGCAGAAGGCTTTATGCAGGTTTCCGTCCGCGTCGCGCGTTACGCTGCCGAAGCGAATCCCCAAATCGATGCTGGAATGCAGCGCGTTAGTGGATTGTTCGAGCAGTACGTCAAGCTCTGCCAGTCCCTGAACTACGAGACCATGATTGCGGCAGTGCGGATGGAAGATCCGGCGAAGCTGACGGATACCATCGCGGCTAATCTGCAACTTTCGATTGAAGAGAAGCAGGAACTGCTGGAGATTTTCGATCCGGCGGAACGCCTTGGCCGTATCGGCGATGTGCTTGATATCGAAATCGAAAAGCTGAACATGGATCGTACCATCCAGTCGCGAGTGAAGCGGCAGATGGAGCGGGCGCAAAAAGAGTATTACCTCAACGAGAAGATCAAGGCCATCCAGAAGGAACTGGGCCGCGGCGAAAAGAGCGAGTTCGACGAACTAAAGAAGAAGATCGAAGCGGCAGGCATGCCCAAGGAAGTGAAGGACAAGGCCATACAAGAGCTGAAAAAGCTTGAGGCCATGCCACCGATGTCCGCCGAGTCTACGGTTTCGCGCAATTATCTCGACTGGCTGCTGGCGGTTCCATGGAAGAAGCGCTCGAAGGAAATTCGCAATATCAGCCGTGCGGAGAAGGTTCTTAACGAAGATCACTACGGGCTGGAAAAGATCAAAGAGCGCATCCTTGAATTCTTGGCCGTGCGTCAGCTGGTCAAGAATCCTAAAGGCTCAATTCTTTGCTTCGTCGGGCCTCCCGGAGTCGGAAAAACATCTCTGGGAATGTCGATCGCGAAGGCTACGGGCCGGAAGTTCGTTCGTATGTCCTTAGGCGGCGTGCGTGATGAAGCTGAAGTGCGCGGTCATCGACGCACCTATATCGGAGCCCTTCCCGGTCAGATTATTCAGATGATGAAGAAGGCGGGAACGAAAAACCCGGTCTTCATGCTGGATGAAGTTGACAAGATGGCGATGGATTTCCGCGGCGATCCGTCTGCCGCTCTGCTCGAGGTGCTCGATCCGGAACAGAATTTCATGTTCCAGGACCACTACCTCGACGTTGAATACGATTTGTCCCAAGTATTCTTTGTAGCGACCGCCAACGTGATGCACACCATTCCCGCTGCTTTGCAAGACAGGATGGAAGTGCTGCGGCTGCATGGTTACACGGAGCAGGAAAAAATCGAGATCGCTAAGCAGTTCCTGGTCAAAAAGCAGATGGCGCAGGCGGGATTGACGAACAAGAACATCGAATTTTCCGACGATGCGCTTGCCGCGCTGATCCGTTCCTACACTCGCGAAGCCGGCGTCCGCAATCTCGAACGCGAGATCGGTAACGTCTGCCGCAAAGTTGCTCGCAAGGTAGTGAAGGAAGGCGAGAAGTACAACATCGTGGTCACGGCAGAAAACATTGCCGATTTCCTCGGAGTAACCAAATACCGCGATACGCTAGCCCACGAGAAGAGCGAAGTCGGCTTAGTGACTGGTCTTGCATGGACGGAAGTCGGCGGCTCGATTCTGAGCACCGAAGCCACGGTAGTTGAAGGCAAAGGCAAGCTAACGCTAACCGGCAAACTCGGCGACGTTATGCAAGAGTCAGCGCAAGCTGCGATGTCTTACATCCGTTCGCGAGCTGCCCGCTTAGGCTTGCCGCGCGACTTCTACCGCAACTTTGACATCCATGTGCATGTGCCGGAAGGCGCTATTCCGAAAGATGGTCCATCCGCAGGCATCACCATTGCGACCGCTCTTGCGAGTGCTCTAAGCAAGATCCCGGTGCGGCGCGATATTGCTATGACTGGTGAAATTACGTTGCGAGGCAAGGTCCTTCCGATCGGCGGATTGAAGGAGAAGCTGCTGGCAGCGCATCGCGCAGGCTTGTTTGAAGCGATCCTGCCGCAGGACAACCAGAAAGATCTGTCGGAATTGCCAGAAAATCTGCGCAATGTCATGAAGCTGCATTTCGTCGATACGATGGATCAGGTGTTGTCGATTGCGCTGGAGCAGCCTCTGCCCGACATTACGGCTCCGGTAGGAACTGAATCGCAGACGATTGCGCCATTGCCGTCTTCTGTGGACCTTCCCTCCGCTCACCAATAGTCTTTCTGATCAATGGTTTTAAAAGGCTCGCTATGCGAGCCTTTTTTTTTGTTCTGGCATAAAATATCGGTGGACGTGGGTATGGCAATACGATTTGGCATGAAGGGCGGTACCAGCTTGATTGTGGCTGTAGCTGTTGTCGCCGCAGTCCTGATTTTTTTTCCAGCTTACCGTTTATTTTTTGGAATCAGCGTGTTGATCGGAATCGCGGTGGCTGGAATTCTTTACCTGCGGAATAAATATCTTCCGGTCAAAGAAGAAGATGTCGATAACAAGCGGCCGCTGGGGCTCTAGCGTTCCGCCCTCTCTCACTATTATTAAGTTGCTTACTGAAACTACGCGGGCTGCACCGCAATTGCGCAGTGCTGCCCGCGTCAGTAAAATTCCCGTTCTACTTGTGCTCGGTTGGCAGAGTCCAACGGAGGCCCGCCGACACCGTGCGGCCGTAATACTCTCTCTGAATCGGATATTTCTCACTGCCGTTGTAAAAGCCAAAGACCTCATTGTTGAGATTCAGCGCGGAAACAATCAACTGAAATCCGTGACCACGCGGGATCCAATAGCTGACCTGCGCGTCTACCTGCGTGTGCGGATAAAGATAGGTATCGCCATCAGGAAGGCGACTCGCGCCGCCGGAGTAGGACCAAATGTACGCATCGTTGTGAGTCAGACCCATTCGGGCAGAGATGCCCTTCTTGTCATACGTCACATCGAAATTCCAATTGTTTGGAGCCGTGCGCACCAGAGTGGGATGATCGGTCCTTTCACCGATTGCATTGGGGAAGGTGGCGCGGGAAGCGGTATAGCCGTAGTTGGCGCTTATTCCCATCCCGTTGAACGGGCGAGGCAGCATGGAAAGGCGCTGCTGCCAAGCTGCTTCGAATCCGATGATGTGTGCGTTCGGCCCATTGATCAGAGTCGATTCGGTTGCGGTTTGGAAGGGCACGGTCACGGAATAAATCGGATCAGTGAGCGACTTGTAGAAAACACCGGCCTGGATTATTCCAAAAGGTTGAAGATAGTGCTCCACAAGCAGGTCGAAATTCTGCGCGTGAGTTGGCTTCAGATTCGGGTTGCCTTTGGAGAACTCAGGATTGGACGTGGGGTCGTCGATAAAGTATGGAGCGAGGCCGCCGAAGTTAGGACGGGCGATTCCCATTCCGTATGCAGCGCGCAGGATTGTATCCGTACCGACCCGGTACTGCGCTTGCAGGCTGGGGAATGCGTTGATGTAGCTGTTATTCGTGTTTTGCGGGACCGCGGAGAGAAAGTTTCCCGAGCCATCCAGATTTACGAGGTTGGCGCGCAGTGAGTCTTGAGTTGATTCAATTCGTAGGCCGGCTTGCAATCTGAAGCGCCCTAAGCTGATGGTATTCATGACGTAGCCAGCCCATATGCGCTCGCTTATATCGAAAGCGTTTTGCAGATTGTAGGCGACGCTTGGCGTGGGTCCAGAGATCTGGCCGGCGTTAATGGCACTCTGTATCTTCGAGAATTCGGTGACCGGACCGTAGTTGAGGCTGCCAAAGTAATAATTGTTGTCCCTGAAGTTGCTCAGGAACTGGGTCATCGGCAGATTGCCGACTGGACTGTAATTTTCGCGGTCATATAGTTGGCTTTTGCGGGCGTCCCAGCCCTTAAGTCCAATTTCGATCGAAGAAGCATTGGAACCGACCGAATAGGGCTTGTTCAAGGAGATGTCTCCAACCACGTCCCGTTCAAAAATGCTGTCGTTCTCCTTCTGGGCATAGCTCAGCGCATATGCAGACGGATCGTAAAGATTCACACTATTGAGGACTGGAAATTTGGGAATGAAGGGATTCGTTGTGTCGACCCCAAAGGCTACTCCGTTATCGCTACTACCGGGACCATTAAAGCCAGCTCGTGGAAAGCCTCCTGTGTACCGGGCTTGGGAGAGCGCCAATTCATAGTTGAGAAGATAATTGTGGACGACATGCCTTGCGCCAGCCTGAAAGCTGAAGATGCGCTGCTCGGGTTGTCGATAGATATCACTAAAGCTAATGCCACCGCAGCCCTGAACTCCGGAAGTATTTGTAATTCCACAAGTATTGTTGGCGTCGGTTGGACCAGACACGAAGTTGTTAATGCCAGGCGAATAAATCCAGTCTTCGCCATTGTCCATGAAGCGGGAGAACAACCCCCGGAGGTAAACTGATGACATCTGCCCAAGCTTATAGTCCGCTTCGCCCTCGAAACCATAACGTTTGCGATCGTAATGGTAGTTGCGCATATCTTCAGTGTTGGGTCCGGCAAAACTGTTGCCGTTGGGCAGGGTAAATACCGCGGGCGCGGGCTCGAGGTCATTGATACCGCGCGCGTTGTAATCGTAGCTGCCTCCAAAGAGTAAGCCGAACTTCTTGTCGACGCCGAAACGCTGTCCCGCAGTTCCCGCAAGCTGGTACAAGTTTCGGCCACCGCTGATTGGGGTATAGCCGCCCATCCCTAAGAAACTAACGTAAGGTTCGTCGCTTGGAGTGCGGGTGACCAGGTTTACCGATCCACCAACCGCGTCCGCATCCTGATTAGCCGAAAGCGTCTTACTAATTTCAACCATTTCCACGAGGTCGGCAGGGATGACATCCAGCTTGACGTTGCGAACATTTTCGGGAGAAGGCACGTGAATGCCGTTAATCGTAACGTTGCTGAGGCGCGGTTCGGTACCACGAATCTGAATATACTTGCCCTCGCCTTCGTCGCGCTCGAGAGACACACTGGGCAGCCGTCCGACTGCATCGGCAATGTTGGTGTTCGGCAAACTGGTAATGACTTCGGAGGGCAACACCTGGATGATATTGTCCGCAGTTCGCTCGATGTTGATGGCCTCTACTTCGCCGCGCTGGCGACCTCCGCGGACGGTGACCACCTCATTTTGCATTCCGATTTCTAATACCGCGTCGACATGCAGGGCCTGCGCGGAAGTTAGATCCACGTCTTTTGTGAACGGAGAGAATCCGACATAGGAGACGTTAAGCGTGTAGTGGCCGGGAGCGACGTCCTGAATGGTGAAACGACCTTGATCGCTCGAGACCGCCGACTGGCCGCCAGGTTGCAATTCAACGCGCGCGCCGGGCAGGACGCTGCCTCCAGCATCCGCTACGACACCACTAATCGAGCCGCGAGCATCGGCAGCATACGTCGGAAGCGACCAGAATACGTTGCAAGTGCAAAGCATCAAAGTCAAAAGGAAAGAGCGGGTGCGCATATTTGAGGTGGCCTCCATATAGTGCCCGTGCCATCGCAGGCGGGACTGAGGCCCGCAAATCTGTCGAAAGCGCGACTGATTGACAACGTTGAGAACTGGTGCTGGCGTTAGAGGAAATGAGTATAGGAATGAAATATTGAGGGCGTGTTAAAGGCTTGTTACAGTCAGAAGAAAAATTTTGGGAGAACGGAGGTGGAGTTTCTCGAAGGGATCGCGATTGTCCAAAAAGGATGATGGGAATGCTTGAGGGTGTTGTGAGGTTTGACGTATTGCCTTCAGCAAACCGATTTTCTGAACTACCGCTTGATCAGTAGCGCTTGCAAGTTGTCTTGCGAACCTGCAAAACTGATTTATGCGCGTCTTACCGAGATTTATGATGTCGGCTAGCGACGTCAGCCACTTTCCTGCTCCCACTCTGCCCGAAGTGGCCTTCCTTGGCCGGTCGAATGTTGGCAAGTCGAGCGTGATTAATTCACTGCTCGGGGCTAAGATGGCGAAGACCAGTTCTACTCCGGGGCGTACGCGCGCAATTAACTTTTTTGAAGTGCGATGGGCTGGAAAGCCGTATCCCGAGCTGATTTTCGCCGACCTGCCGGGTTATGGATACGCGAAGATTTCGCGCGAGGTCTCCAGCCAATGGGCGGGATTCATTGATCCTTATTTGAATGAACGTCCTTCTCTTGCACTTTGCCTTGCGTTAGTCGACGTCAGTATTGCTCCGCAAGAAAAAGATAAACAGCTTTTGGAATTTCTTTCGTCCAGCAACCGCAAATTTCTGGTGGTAGCGACGAAGAGCGACCGGTTGTCCAATAACCAACTGCATAACTCTTTGAACGTGCTCAAGCGTGAGCATCCGACCGCGAATGTATTGCCTTTTTCTGCCCGGACAGGCGCTGGAAAAGAGCAGCTTTGGCAGGAGATCCGCGCCGTGGTTGATGGCTACGGAAGAGCCGGAGTCCTCTAACTCGCCATTTTTTCTAGGGTCTCTATCGTCATATATCCAATTGTTCTGGCAGTTACTTTTGTCTTGTGCATTGCCCAGGGATTTAGCCGAACGAGAATACCGATCCGTTATGATGGGATGCTTATGGCTAAATACCTGATTACTGGAATTGCCGGCTTTATTGGATCTTCGCTGGCCCGCGGGGTTCTCGCTCAAGGAGATGAGGTTCGCGGAATAGATAACCTCTCAACCGGGAAGAGGGAGAATCTCACGGAGATACTGAACCGCATCGACTTTCGAGAGGCCGATCTTCTCGACATGAGCGCCGTTCAAAGTGCCTGCCAAGGCGTGGATTATATTTTTCATGAAGGCGCCATTCCATCCGTACCGAAGTCTGTGCTTGATCCGCTAGGGAGCAATCGGGCTAACGTGGACGCCACGGTCAACGTGCTGGTGGCTGCGCGTGATGCGAAAGTGAAGCGCGTGGTTTACGCTGCGTCTTCATCCGCGTATGGAGACACGCCTACTCTTCCCAAGCATGAGGATATGAAGCCGAATCCGATTTCGCCGTACGCGGTGGCCAAGCTGGCCAGCGAGCATTACATGGCGTCCTTCTATCGCTGTTATGGGCTGGAGACGGTATGCCTGCGATACTTCAATATTTTCGGGCCACGGCAGGATCCGACTTCGCCTTACTCGGGCGTGCTGGCGAAATTCATTACGCAGATGCTTAAGGGCGAGCAGCCGACCATTCACGGGGATGGAGAACAGAGCCGAGATTTTACGTTCATCGATAATGTGGTGGAAGCAAACTTACTTGCGTGCAAGAGGCCAGCCGAAGAAGTTGCGGGGAAAGTTTTCAATGTGGCGACGGGCCAGCGAATCGATTTGAATGAAACGTTCAAGCTGTTGAAGAAGATTACCGG
>JAOAPG010000005.1 GCA_025462785.1 Acidobacteriaceae bacterium | reverse complement strand
CAGTCAGGTTCGTGTAGCTGCTCGCCGGGCCTAAAAAAAAGCTATGGATAAGTCTGAGCTGAGGCCCACCGCCAACAACCAGGTTCAATCGTCCAGAGATACGATGTCCATACAGTACATGCCACATGTCAGTCGTAAAATATCCGTCGGAGATTACTGGATAATGAAAATCCTGGAACCCGTAAACAAATGAAATCTGGTCGCGGCGGTTCAACTGGTAGTTGTATCCAGCCTGAAAAGCAACCTGATGGGTGTTGATGAAATTGTTCGAAAAACTCCCCAAGAAGTTGGTAAATCCATAAGAACCGATCGCAGTGAATGAGCTTCGGGGAGAAAATTGCTCCTGAACTTCGCCGAGCGAGGTATTAGTGATTCGAGGTGTCTGGCCCAGCGAGCCTACCTGCGACGAGCTGAAATAAGCCGCCCCGCCTCCATCCAGGCTTCCGCCAATGTTGCCAAATCCGCCCAGATCGTATCCCCCGGCTCCCCCAAACGATCCGTAGCCAAATGCTCCTTCGGGAAGATCACTGAACGAATCGCGAATCGCCAACTGCCCTGTGCGCCAACGAATCCGCTGATCCAAATTAAGCGCCTGAATCTGCGCGTTGCCACGGGCGTAATTTTCGTAAAGGCCCCCGCCGCCAATGTAATCAACATCTAGGGCGTAGCGTTTCCAAAGCCTTTGGACTGCGGCGCTACCAAGTAGGCGGGTCACTGAAGTAAGTGGAAACCCTCCATTGAACTTACCCGCCGAGTTGGTGTCCACGCCTTCGGTGGCGTGTGCTCCGATGATTAAAAAACTACGCGCGGCAAGGTCTGGCTCCATAGCAGGCTGATCTAATCCCGAGAGAGGAGGATTTTCGACGGTCTGAGGAGCAGGTGCGTCCTGCCCAAAAGCAGGCGCCGGCACATTTTGCTGTTGCGGGTTCACCGCTGGTTGTTGGTCTGTGTCGGGCTGCTGGCCACTGCCCACCGTCTGTTGCCCGACCTGATACTGTGGCGCTGCGCCATTCTCCTGTGCGACGCCGATTAACGGCAGCAGCATCAGAAAAGCCGGTATGTAAAACTTGTTTGCCATAGCGTTTCACGAAAAAAACTTACGGAATCCAGCTTCCACTACGGGACCACAACCGTGTCTCCCGGCTTCAGGATCATATTTTGGGAGATTGCCTCTCCCTTGATCAGCTGCTTGTAGTTGACTGGGATCTTGTCTTGTTTTCCATTCTCGGTACGCAGCACGTAAATCTTCTTGGTGTTCGCAAATTGCGTGAATCCAGCCGTTGCCAATGCCTGCAAAACCGTCATATGCGGTAACAGATTCATGGGACCGGTATGCATGACTTCGCCCAGAACGTAAACTCGCTGGCTATTCATTGCCGTCACTACCACGGTCACTCGCGGGTCAGTCACATATCTCTTTAATTTGATAGTCAGGTCAGCAGCCAGTTGCATCGGCGTCAGACCAGCCGCCTGCACATCGTTCAATAGCGGGAGTGAAATCATTCCATCAGCCCGGACGGGCAAGGTCGCCGTCAGGTCGGTCTCCTTCCAGACCGAGATATGGAGCGTGTCATCGGGCCCAATGACGTAGCTTTGCGAAGTTGGGTCCGCTGGCGCCGCGGTTGCCGCGTTATCTTTTCCCGGCCCCCCTGCCTGAGCGAGGCTCAGACTACTCGTCAGCCCAACCACAAGGATTACCGCGACTATGCTTTTAATCATCATTCCTTACTGGCTCCTTACGATGCTTCGGCCTCACCGCCAAAGCCAATCTGTTTAAGCTTATACAGAAGCGCTTTGTAACTGATCTGCAGATCTTGCGCAGCCCGCCTACGATTCCAGCGGGTCCGTGTTAGAGCGTTCAGAATTAATTCCTTTTCCGCTTCGCGCGAAGCCGCTCGAGCGGCCTGCTTAAGCGAGACTCGTCCTTTAGTTGCGAACCCGGAACTCTGGTTGCCCTGATCGGTTTTGGTCAGCATGGCTCTCAGACCGTCCATGGCGAGCGCTTCGTTCCCTAGCACGACAATGGCTCGGGCTATCTCAGAAAGCTCCCGGATGTTTCCTGGCCAGGCATATTCCCCTAATAACTGCTGAGTGTGCGCGCTTAGCGTCGGCACAGGACGGTGAAATTCCTGCGCATATTTCGCCAAAAAGAAATTCACAAAAAATGGAATATCCTCTTTGCGCTGACGCAACGGCGGAAGCCGCAGACACACCGCGCTAATCCGGTAATAAACATCCTCGCGAAACTTCCCGAGACGGACTTCGGCTTCTAGATCACGAGCGCTATCGCAAATCAGGCGCGCTCCCAGTGAGTGATTTCCGTTCTTTCGCTCTCCGGTAAGTACCTCGCCCAATTTGGCTTGGCAGGCGGCGCTCAAATTCCCCACTTCTTCTAAAAACAGCGTGCCCTGCCCGAACTGACTTTCGCCCTCAAGTTGCTCCGGCACAAGACTCGCGGAAGCATAACTTCGGAAGTGCTCTGCCGGCAGACCAGACATTTCGTGAATCCGTCGAGCGACACTGCGCTTGCCCGCCCCGGGTTCCGCGAGAATCAGTACCGGGACGCGATTCTGTGCGAGTTCGCGGATCACAACTTCAAGAGCTCTCATACCTGCGCTAAGCCCTTCAAGAAACTTATCCGTAACTGTAGAGGGAGCGGAACCTACCGAGTGGTAATTAGAATTTTGATCCATACCGATCGTTCTACCGGGTATAGCCGCACGGGGAGGGATACTAGCCCTTCAGGTGAAAGCACGGATGGTGCCATCCTACTCGGCTAGGTCAATAAGGCGGTTATCGTCGCGTTCTATTATTTTCAGACACTTACATTTAGCTCCACCCCCTCAAGCATCCTTCAACTTACGCCAGATTCCCTGAAAAGGGAAAACTTTTTCCCACTTGTCAGAGTATTTCTCTATGTTTTCGTGGGGTGAAAATGGTAAATTTCTGCTAACTCGTTGGGGATAGTAGGAATTCTGGTATTCCGTCAGCTTTAGAGGGTGCAACTCGTGAGCTTCTCTTGATTGGAGACACCGAGTCGTTCAAGACAATCGAACAAGATGAGCCATTCGTCTGAATTTGGAATTGCATACTGCGCTCAATTCACATATCTTTAACATCTTTCTCCCACACGCAACCGGTGGGTCCTTTGTCACAAGTCGTGCTGCTCACTGAGCCGAAGCCCCGACCTGCTCAAAAATCATCCCGGCTAGGGGAGAGTGCGCTGATTTTTCTGCTGTTCGCCTGGCTTTATTCGTCGATTATTTTCCATTTGGTTAAGCAGTGGTGGGGAGATCCGAATTTTTCCCACGGATTCTTCGTTCCCATTTTTTCCCTGTTCGTGCTGTGGCAGAATCGATCGCGGTTAGTAAAGGTTCCTTCTGCACCCTCTGTCTGGGGTCTCGGAATTCTCTTGATCGCGCTATGTGTCCTGATAGTGGGAGTCATGGGCGCAGAACTATTCTTGTCGCGCCTTTCGATGCTTCTCGTCATTGCCGGACTAGTCATATTCTTTTCCGGATGGCAAATGTTTCGCGCCATCCTTTTTCCTTGGGCATTTTTGATCCTGATGATCCCCGTCCCGGCGATCGTCTTTAGTCAGATTACTTTTCCGCTGCAGATGCTCGCGTCCAAGTTCGCTGCCGCTACACTGCCGCTTGCTGGGGTTCCCGTTCTTCGCGAAGGAAACATCATTAACTTGCCCGCAATGCCACTGGAGGTCGCCGAGGCTTGCAGCGGAATTCGCTCCTTGCTGTCCTTGGTCACTCTGGCGATTATTTACGGGTACATAATGGAGACCCGAAAATCGATCCGCGTTATCCTTGCGCTGGCTGCGGTGCCGATCGCGGTTTTCGCCAACAGCTTGCGAATTTTTGGGACCGGTCTCCTCGTGCAATACTGGGACCCCGACAAGGCTGAAGGTTTCTTCCATCTATTTTCCGGATGGCTCATCTTCGTAGTTTCCTTAGGCATGCTTTTCCTTCTGCATAGACTCTTGCGAATAGGACAGCGCGACCCTCGTTCCTAACAACTCCACCTCTGTTAGACTGAGCGGTCAGCCGTGATGACATCCAGCTTTAGGTTCGGGATCGCAGCCGTTTTGCTTGCCGGCACAGCGCTGCTGCTCAATGTTTTCAGCCATAGCGAAGTGTATCCACCCCGGGTACCGTTGTCGTCGTTCCCGGATCATTTGGGAAAATGGGCAGGGACCACCATTCCCATGACAAGAGATGTCCTGGATATCCTGGGCCCCGGTGACTATCTACTCAGGGATTATCAAGACAGCGCAAATCTGGAACCTCCAGTAGGCTTATTTATTGCGTATTTCCCCAGCCAGCGTGCCGGGGATACGATACATTCTCCCAAGCACTGTCTGCCCGGCGCTGGTTGGTGGCCAGTGGAGTCGAGCAAAATTTCTGTCTCGCTTACAGGCCATATCCATTTTCCTGCCAATCGATATGTGATCGACAAATGCGAAGAACGCCAATTGGTCATTTATTGGTATTTGGCACACGACCGTGCAGTGGCCAGTGAATATTGGGCGAAGTTTTACCTGGTAACCGATTCCATCCGACTCCATCGCAGCGACGGTTCACTGGTGAGAGTAATCACCCCGCTGCGTCGGGCGGAAACGATCCATGAGGCACAACAACGTTTGCTTTCTTTTGCCGGAAACATCACCCCGATAATTGGAGAATATGTTCCTCGTTAGTTCGGTGAATTTAACCAGCCATGGAGTTAGTACCTACGTGACCCGAGTAACTTCCTGAGGCGCTCAAATTGCAGTACCTTAGTACAATTACTTTCACAACACAGAGCTGTCGGCGCCGCCCCGTGCCGTCCTGGAGATTTGGGATGAGATATCTTTCCGCGTTACGCCTGATCGCCATTCTGCTTGCGATCACTACCCTCTTCACTGGTTGCTCCCGCGACCCTAGCGTCCGCAAGCAAAAGTACTTTGAAAGCGGACAACGTTACTTTGAAAAGGGAAAATACCGCGAAGCCGCCATTCAGTTTGGCAATGCGGTTCAGGTCGATTCGCGCTTTGCCGAAGCCCATTATCAGCTCGCTCAAACCTATCTCAAGCTGCAAGACCCGATGCATGCTTACCAGGAACTCACGCGCACCCTTGAGCTCCAGCCAGAAAATTACAAGGCGCAGATCGACATTTCCAACATGTTTATTCTGGGACACGATCTGAACCAAGCTAAAGAACACATCGACTTGCTTTTGCAGAAAGACGCCCAAGATCCCCAAGTACACGAAACTGCTGCCAACTTGCTGCATGCCCAGGGAGACTTGAACGGCGCGCTCCAGGAAATGCAGAAGGCAGTGGCGCTCGCACCAGATCATTGGGAAGCATACGCGGGATTGGCAAACCTGCAAATCGCTTTGAATCAACCGGCAGCCGCAGAAATTAATCTGAGAAAAGCCATCGAGCTCAGCCCAAAAGATGTTGGAGCGCAATTGGCTCTGGCTAACTTTTATGAGTCGCAGCACCGGTTCAGTAATGCGGAGACTCAATTTCGTCGTGCCATCGAGGTCGACCCTAAATATCCTGAGGCTCGTGCCGAACTAGCGCGGCTGTACTTGGCGCAAGGAAAGAATTCCGAAGCTGAGGAATTTCTGAAGAATTCCAAGCGCGATTTTCCGGATGTCTCAGCCGGCTATCGCATGCTTGGCGATTTCTATTTCGCCACTGCACAACTGGACAAGGCTGTCGCCGAATATAGCATTCTGTTTCAGGATCACCCCAAAGATCCTGAAGTCAAAAAGAACTACATCCAGCTCTTAATCCTCAAGAACCGCCTTGATGAGGCTCAGAAGCTGAACGACGAAGTCCTGAAGACGAATGCCAATGACGAGGCTGCTTTAATTTATCGCGGCCAAATTCAGATTCGCCAAGGCAAAGCGAGCGAAGCGGTTCAGGTTTTGCAAAAAGACTTAAGAAACAATCCGGATAACGGGATTGCTCATTACCAGCTCGGCATCGCCTTCAATCAAACAGGGGATTTGCAACGCGCGCAAGGTGAGTGGCAGAACGCGGTTCGCTTGCGTCCCGACCTGGTTGAAGCCTACCGAGCCTTGGCCAGTGTAGCTTTGCGAAATCACGACATGCCCGCCTTGGAGCAGACAGCAACTGAGATTATCAACCGCGATCCGACCTCGCCGGATGGATATTGTCTGCGCGCCGCCTCAACAATGAATCGGAAACAATTTGATCGCGCTGCAGAAGACGTCCGCAAAGCTATCGAAGTAGCGCCTCAAAGCCCAATGGGATACATCCAGCTGGGCAATTTGCAGTCCGTCCAAAACCACTTTGCAGAAGCAGAAAAATCGTATCTGCAGGCTCTAGACCGAGATGCGAGTTCGGCGGACGCACTGGCCGGACTGATGAATGCGTATTTTACCGACAAACAACCAGACAAAGCCGTGGCCGCAGCCAATGCGCAAATTGCCAAAGCCGGCGATAACACCGCATTCTACGACCTACTCGGCACTGCATTGTTTAATGAGAAGAAAGACCTGAAGGGCGCCGAAGCCGCGCTGCAAAAATCGGCCGAGCTCGATAAGAACAATGGCGACGCTCTCCTGAAACTTGGACAAGTACAAGTAGCTGAAGGTTCCGCCGATGCCGCCATTGCGACCTATCAAAACGCAGTGAAGAACAATCCGAAGGAGCCCAGCTTCTACATTCTCACCGGAGAACTGTACGAAGCCAAACAAGATTGGGATAAAGCCAAACAGTCTTACAAGAAGGCTCTCGAAATCAGCCCCGAGAATCCTATTGCGTCGAACAATCTTGCGTACGTGATGCTGCAGACGGGTGGTAATGTGGACGTTGCTTTATCGCTGGCGCAAACCGCGCGCCGCGCAGATCCCGATAACGCCAATACCGCCGACACGCTGGGATGGATTTTTTATCAGAAGGGCGCCTACAGTTCCGCGATCGAACTCTTTCAGGAAGCGCTGAAGCTCGCCGAAAAACAGAAGGGCGCTGACAATCCAACTGTCCATTACCACTTAGGATTGGCGTACCAGAAAATCGACAAGCCTGCGTTGGCGCGTGAGCAGTTACAACGTGTGCTAAAAATAAATCCCAACTACAGCGACGCGGCCGACGTAAAAAAACAGCTGGCGCAGTTGAGTTCGTAGAGATTCAGTTCCGGCCAAGCCCTCGGACGGCGGCCATGCTGCTTGGTGAAGGAGCGGTTTCGAATGGGATCCCGCTCTTGACTCGCGCAGTGCTTACAAATGAAAACCCCGAGTTTGGTCGCGCATTACTTTCAGATTGGATTCCGCATTCGGTCGCGAAGCAGTTTAGGCTAAGACGCGCTTTGGGTGGCGCAGCGCGATAGCCGTCCCAATTCCGCACGGGCTTTAGCCCTTGAGGCGCTACGCATGTACCGTCTGGTACTCCTCGTACGCACCCTTGAAATCTGTAATCTGGTGATCGGACTCAAAATGCCAAATTCTGGTCGCTACTTCATCAATCAAATCATGGTCGTGCGTCACTAAAAACACCGTCCCTTGAAATTTCTGCAAAGCGATGTTCAAAGCGTTAATCGATTCCAAATCCAAGTGATTGGTTGGCTCATCGAGTACCAGAACATTCGGCTTCTGCAGCATGAGCTTGCAAAACAATATTCGTGCCGCTTCGCCGCCGGAGAGAACGTTCGTGGACTTAGTGGCTTCTTCCCGAATGAACAACATCTGACCTAATAGTCCGCGAATCTCTTCGTTTGATGCCGACGGATCCCACTGGTGCAGCCATTCCAGCACCGTAGTTCCCTTCTCGATCAGCGCTCGATGGTCTTGTGCGAAATATCCAACGGCCGCCTCATGTCCCCATGCGACCTTTCCTCCGTCGAGGAATGGGCCATCATAGCCGCTAGTCTTCCGCAGCTCGCCTTCCGGAACTGTCGGAGAAGTCGCGAGCAAAGCATTAACGAGAGTCGTCTTGCCGGCGCCGTTGCGTCCCATCAGCGCAATCTTCTCTCCGCGAATCACGCTCGCTGTGAAATCGCGAATGACTTGCTTGTCATCGTAGGACTTTCTTAAGCCCTCAATTTCCAGAATGTGCTTTCCCGAAGGACGTTTCAAATCGAACTTGATGTAAGGACGTGCAATGTTCGATCGCGCGAGCTCGGTGACCTGTAGGCGTTCAACTTCCTTACGTCTCGATTGCACCTGGCTAGACCGGGTGCCGGCGGCGAACCGCGCG
The DNA here is from genome assembly GCA_025462785.1 of Acidobacteriaceae bacterium. GTDB lineage: Bacteria > Acidobacteriota > Terriglobia > Terriglobales > Acidobacteriaceae > JAOAPG01. The sequence goes on along the minus strand of JAOAPG010000005.1, from coordinate 8,952 downwards.
ATAAATTCATTTAATTGCGCGATTTTCTTTTCGCGTTGCGCGTTCTGCGATTCGATCTGCGACCGCACCTGCGTTTTCGCCATGACCATGTCATCGTATGTTCCCGTGTAAGTGATGATGGTCTCGTAGTCGATGTCTGCAATGTGTGTACAAACGCTATTCAGAAAATGGCGATCGTGCGAAATCACGATGACAACGCCGTCGTATTGGTTCAGAAATCCTTGTAGCCAATGAATCGAATCCAAATCCAAATGGTTCGTAGGCTCGTCGAGCAGCAAAGCCTGCGGATGTCCGAACAATGCTTGCGCCAGCAGCACGCGAACTTTTTGTCCGCCCTGCAACTCGCCCATCAAACGTGTGTGTAAATCGTCGGGAATGTCCAGGCCTTGCAGCAGGATTGCGGCATCGCTTTCAGCCGTGTAGCCGTCTTCCTCGCCTACGATGCCTTCCAGCTCCCCCAGCTTCATACCATCTTCATCGGTGATTTCTGGTTTGCTGTAGATCGCATCGCGTTCTTGCATCGCGGCCCAAAGACGCTTGTTCCCCATGATCACGGTATCGATAACCGAGTGAGCGTCGAAGGCAAACTGATCCTGGCTCAAAACACCCAGCTTCCGAGGACGAACTACTGTGCCCTTTTGCGGCTCATTTTCTCCGCTTAAGAGCTTCATAAATGTGGACTTACCGGCGCCATTCGGCCCGGTCAAACCATAGCGTTTTCCCTCGGTAAACGCGGTGGAGACTTCGTCAAATAAAATTTTTGCGCCGAAGCGCATGGAAACATTGCTAACTGAAAGCATGATTTTGAATGAAAAACTGCGGGGAAATTCCGCTGAAACGGTACGCAGCTGGCCCATTCAGAATATCATGCCAGCCGGGATTTCGTGATGACTAGCGAGTAATTACGCGGTCAGCAGACGATTAGACAATCAACAGACTTGGTCGCATTGGGACCTCCGCCGGCGGCTTCTGATCCACGAGAACTGTCTCCAGTGACGATCGCTCGGCAGCGCGGCACATCAATTCCACCATCTCTTGCACCGAGCAGACTTTAAATGCAGATCTCAACTTGGTGAGTTCCAGCATTTTCTCCACATCTGGCGTCAAGTTCATCAATTTGAATTCTGTGCCAGTAGCTTTGGCCCATAACCGCAGAGCGACGAGTATTCCTAACCCCGCAGCATCAATTGTGCTGATCTCTTTCAGATCAAATACAGTCGTTCGAATGTGAGGCTGAGTTATCGCAGCATTCAGTAGTCCGTCCACGCCTTCGATGGTAATGCGTCCCGCACATCGGAAAACTCTCACATCACCTAAGTTATCGATTGCTAAATTTAGCATTGCTCCTCCTTGAGCATTTCCTGCTTCTAAAGCATTTCCTGCTTCTAAAATGACCGGCTTTTGTTTTTGAGATCAGGCCTTCGGTTGCACAGCTTGCGGCGGAAAACTCCCGCACCGACCGCGCATGCCTTGGCGAAATTTGTCACGTTCCTCCGGTGTCATCTGTTCCCAGCGCTCCATCATGCGCCGCTTCCAATGTCTGCGGTAGCCCGGCCCGGGTCCGCGGAAACCTCGCCACCCGCCAAAAAGAATCCAGCTTAGCGCCATTAGACCAACTGCTTGCCAAAAAGTTATCAGGGGCAGTCGAAAAAGGGCCGGCATCAGCCAATTCCATAGATGCAAAGTGGCTTGGCCAAATCCAGCGATCGCTATGGTCACGAATAATGCAACCTTAAGTACCACTAACGGCCAGTGTCGTTTCATATCTCTTCTCCTCATCGTCAGCCTTATCGTTCCAAAAACTCGTCATAAATTTGTTGTAGTCTCTCGCGCAGATGAACCACCGCGTAGTGTTTACGCGAAAGCAACGTATTCACGCTCAGATCCTTCTCAGCAGCAAGGTCTTTGTAGCTGCGGCCTTCAATCTCGTGGGCAATGAATATTTCGCGCTGTTCTGCCGGAAGCTCGTCCAGAGCCTCCTCAAGTTCTTCGAGTAATACAGTGCGCGCGTAAGATTCTTCAGGACCAGCTTCTGCTGAAGGGAGTAATTCTTCCAACATGAGGAACTCCCCATCTTCCGCCGCTCCTATTTGGCCGTCCCGCAATGCGTCTGGTCTTTTCTTGCGGAATAAGTCGGTGATCCGATTTCTCGCCACTCGGAACATCCAAGCGCCCACCTGCTCGATGGGCTTCATCAACCGATAAGCCTCAACCAGCTCATAGAACACATCCTGCAAAATGTCGTCCGCATCCCCCGGGTCGGTAACCCGCCTTCGAATGAAGTTTCGAAGGCGCGCCTGTTCCCGTTCAACCGTTTCGGAGATACGCTTGTCCTGTTCGGTGGTCATCCACTCTAGGCTGGCAACAGGCTTCATTTACCCTTGTAGACGGACGAGCGGCCAAAATATTTTAGGGAAAAGTGCAAAATTATTGAAATGTTAGCTTTATCGGCTTTGAGCCAACATCGCGCGGCAGTGACGCGCGATCTGTTTTTCTTCCTGGGCGGGAACGATTTGAATTTTTTCTTCGGTAAGGCCAAGAAACCCGAGCCCGTCGGTAGCTGCCGATCGAACATAATTGCTGTGCTCTCCGATTCCCCCAGTGAATACAAGCAAGTCCACGCCGCCGAGTAGCGCCGTGTACGCGCCAATAGTCTTGCGCACGGAAACAGCAAAGACATCCAGCGCAAGAGTAGCTTTCGGATCGCCGGAGCGGACGCGGCTTTCCAGCGCCTTCAGGTCGCTCTCGCCGGAAGAGAGCGCGAACAGCCCACTCTCATGATTAATCAAGTTTTCAAATTCGTCGGCCCTGAGATTCTCGTTGCGTAGAAGATAAAGCAGGACGCCGGGGTCAAGATCGCCGGTTCGCGTACTCATTAGAATGCCTCCCGTCGGGGTGAGGCCCATGCTAGTGTCGATCGACCTTCCATTGCGAAGAGCACACAGGCTTGCGCCGTTTCCAAGATGCGCGAAGATAGCTCGCTCCGGAAGCTGCGTGCCAAAATGATGTACAAGCGACTCGTAAGAGAGACCGTGGAAGCCGTATCGCCGAATACCCGCGTCAAAGTAGCGCTGCGGGATTGGAAGGTGAGCTGCCACTTCTGGCATGGTTTGGTGAAACGCATCGTCGAAGCACGCGAACTGTTCCGCATGAGAAAAGATCGCTTGCACGGAGGCAATAAGCGAGAGTGACTGCGGGATATGCAGAGGCGCAAAGTGTGTGGCAGAGCGCAGTTCGTGCAGCACCATTGGTGTGATGCGTTGGTGCGCTAGGAGCTTTGGGCCTCCATGCACGATCCGATGACCCACAGCTACTGGCGCGTTGTGAATATGATCTTGGATCACCTCCGAGATAGTAGCCAGGGCATTGCTTTGCGACTCGAGAATACTCTCACGTTGCACGAGAGTTTCTCCAGTTGAGGATCGAATGTGCAGGCTGCCCGTGCTTCGTCCAATGCCATCGGCGCTTCCCGTCAACAATGCCTCTTCGTCGGTTGCGCCGCGATAATAGACACCAAATTTCAGCGAAGACGAACCGCTGTTGAGGGCAAGAGTCAGATCCTTTTCCGAGGTCAGCTTTTCCGCCATGCCTATCCCGGCCATCTCCACTTACGGATCGCTTCTCTATCGATGCCTTCCGCGTGAGCGTAGTTGACGCTGTCGATGATCTGGCCTTTCAACCATTCTTTAACATGAGCGCCAATGGATCGCAGGCGCGGAACCCGGTCGATAACGTCGATGGCCAAATCAAAGCGGTCGACTTGATTGATGATCGCCAGTTCCAGAGGCGTATTAATGTTGCCCTTTTCCTTGTATCCTCGCACATGTATATTGTCGTGATTTTTTCGTCGGTAGCTAAGCTTGTGAATGAGCGATGCATAGGAATGGAAGTTGAAGATGACAGGTTTGTCCGTGGTGAACAGTGAATCGAAGTCACGGTCGGAGAGTCCATGCGGATGTTCCGTGTCCGGCATGAGGCGAAATAGATCGACGACGTTGACGAACCGGATCTTCAAATCCGAGAAATGCTCCTTCAGAATCGCAACCGCCGCGAGCGATTCCATGGTCGCTATGTCCCCAGCGCACGCCATTACCACGTCGGGATCCTCGGCATTGTCCGTAGAAGCCCAATCCCAGATGCCGATGCCTTTAGTGCAGTGGAGTACGGCTTCGTTCATGCTGAGGTACTGAAGATGATCCTGCTTATCTGCCACAATTACATTCACGTAATCGCGCGAGCGCAGGCAATGGTCCGCGACGCTGAGCAAGCAGTTCGCGTCGGGTGGCAAATAGATGCGGACCACATGGGGGCTCTTATTCGTGACCACGTCAAGGAAGCCAGGATCTTGGTGAGTGAAGCCGTTGTGGTCCTGACGCCAGACAAGAGATGTGATGAGAATATTGATCGACGGGATCGGAGCACGCCAGTCGAGTTCCTTTTTCGACTTCTCCAGCCATTTCGCGTGCTGGTTGAACATCGAATCGATCACATGCACGAAAGCTTCATAAGTTGAGAAGAAGCCGTGGCGCCCTGTAAGGACATACCCTTCGAACCAGCCTTCGAGCGTGTGCTCGCTGAGTATCTCCATCACGCATCCGAAAACGTCGAGTTCGCCGCCATCGGCATCCTCTGGCTTGTATTCGGCAAGCCACGTCTTCTTCGAAGCGGCATAGATCGCCGTGAGCCTGTTGGAGGCCGTCTCATCCGGGCCGAAAACCCGGAAGGAGTTCATGTTCCGGCGCATCACCTCGGCAAGAAAATGTGCGAGCACATCCGTTGGTGGAGCGTAGATCGAACCCGGCGCTTTCATTTGGACCGCATAATCGCGAAAGTCCGGCAAATTCAGCTCTTTGCGCAGGAGACCGCCATTCGCATGCGGATTTGCGGAGATACGGCGAGTACCCGACGGCGCTAGCTCCTGTAGCTCTCGTATGAGAGTTCCATTCGCATCAAAGAGCTCTTCAGGCTTATAACTGCGCATCCAATCTTCAACGATTTTCAGACTATGTTTATTTGTTGCCGGATCGAGCACTGGAACCTGATGCGCGCGCCAAAAATCTTCCACCTTATGGCCGTCTACTTCTTTTGGTCCCGTCCATCCTTTCGGCGAACGAAGTACGATCATGGGCCAGCGCGGGCGTCTGCTGTCGCGGCTTGAACGGGCACGCTCCTGAATCGAACGAATTTCTAGTACGCATTGCTCGAGCGTGGCAGCCATCTTCTGATGCATCGTGAGCGGATCGTTGCCTTCGACAAAATAAGGTTTGTAGCCGTATCCGGTCAGCAGCGCCTCCAATTCTTCCTGCGGAATGCGCGCGAGAATGGTGGGATTTGCGATTTTATAGCCGTTAAGGTGCAGCACCGGCAGGACAGCGCCATCGCGAATCGGATTTAGAAATTTATTCGAATGCCACGAGGTCGCAAGCGGGCCCGTTTCCGCTTCACCATCGCCAACCGCGACCGTAACAATGAGATCAGGATTGTCGAATGCTGCCCCGTACGCGTGTGAAATCGAGTACCCGAGCTCGCCGCCTTCGTGAATCGACCCGGGCGTCTCTGGAGTGCAATGCGAACCGATACCTCCGGGAAACGAGAACTGCCGGAAAAACTTGAGCATTCCCGCTTCATCACAACTTTTGTCCGGATAGATGTCGGAGTAGTGGCCTTCGAGATAACAGTTGGCCAGAGTGGCGGGCGCACCATGCCCCGGGCCGGAAATGTAAATGACATTCAAGTTATACTTCTTGATTAGCCGGTTCAGATGGACCCAAATCAAAGATTGTCCAGGATCCGAGCCCCAATGCCCAAGCAGCCGATTCTTGATGTGCTCTGGCTTCAAAGGCTCGCGAAGAAGAGGATTCGCACGGAGATAGATCATTCCCACTGACAAATAATTGCAAGCTCGCCAGTAGGCATCCGTCTTCCGAAGCTCTTCGGGGGTAAGTGGCGTCAAGAGTTCAGCGGTCCCAGCCATGGATGTTCTCCGGGGAGAATTGAAGCTGCACTTTGGATGAGAACATCAGGACGACCGATGCTTATTTCCTAGAAACCAGGTTCTTCCCAATAAAAACTGCTAGTCGAAGACCGTCAAAGCGACCGTCGCGACCTGTTCTAGAGCTTGGCGGTCCGATTTGAGTCTAGCCATCGCACGCATTCCCTGAATTGTAACAATGAAGAAGCGCGCCAATCCCGATGCATCTTGTTTAGAAGAAAGTTCACCACTGGATTGCGCACGCTGCAGTGCCCCCGTAAAGATCGCCTCGACCATTGCCTGGTTCTGACGCAACAAGTCGCCGATGACTTTATCCCCTGCGCTGCGCTCCATATTTGCGCTCAACAGCAAACAGCCTCGGGCGTGCTGCTCCCGTGACTCTGCGCCCAGCCCAAAAAGAAGCCGTGCAAACCCTTCCCTCACTGTAGGCGTGGAATCAAACAAGCGGCGCATCTCGGTATGGCTTTCGTCGCGATAGTGCGCCAGAGCTCTTAAATACAGAGCCCGCTTGTCACCGAACGTGTCATAGAGACTCTGCTTTGCAATTCCCATTTCAGTCATCAATAAGTCCAGCGAGGTATTCTCGTAGCCAAAACGCCAAAACGCCTTCATTGCCGCAGACAACGCCCGCTTCGGGTCGAATTCTTTGGATCGCGCCATACTCAGAACACACAGTCTATATTGGAAACAGTTGACACCCTCAATTCTAGACTATATAGTCCGGAAATCAAGAACAGTCCGACTTTAGGTTCGCAGCTCATCCTCTCTCAGGAGCTTTTATGAAACGCGCTTTCGGCCTCTTGCCATGCTTGTCGCTGGTCGCTGTCCTCGCATTCGCTCTTGCAATTTCAACAAATGCATCCGGGCAGACGTCAGAGAAGACCATCACCTCGCATACAGCTGAGATCGACGGCGTCAAGTTGCATTACATGACCGCTGGCCACGGGACACCAGTCATCCTGTTACATGGATACGCCGAGACTTCACTAATGTGGAAGCCGATCATTCCAGTGCTCGCCGAGCGATTCACGGTGATCGCACCAGACCTGCCCGGCATCGGGGACTCAGCCATTCCTGCGAGTGGTCTGGATATGAAGGGCGCAGCCATCCGCATTCATGCTCTTGCACATTCGCTTGGAGTCGAGAAAGCGGAAGTTGTGGGCCACGATATCGGATTGATGGTGGCATATGCCTACGCCGCGCAATTTCCCGCAGAAGTAACGAAACTGGTTGTGATGGATGCGTTCCTACCGGGCGTGGGTGATTGGGGAACCGTTTACAACGATCCCGCCATGTGGCATTTTCGCTTCAACGGACCGACTCCAGAACTCTTGGTGCAAGGTCGCGAGCGCACATACTTCGAGCACTACTGGAATGACTTTGCAGCAGACAAGACGCATTCAATTCCTGAAGCGGACCGTAAAGCATACACCGCCGCCTACGCCCGGCCCGGACACATGCGCGCGGGTTGGGCCTACTTCGTCTCCTTCCAACAAGCCGCAAAGGATTTCGCCGAACTGTCGCAGACCAAGCTGGCTATGCCAGTCCTAGCAATTGGTGGCGAGAAGTCATTGGGAGAATTCCTCGGACAGCAGATGAAGTTGGTAGCGCCCGACGTGACCGTTGTTGTCCTCAAGAACACCGGCCATTGGCTGCTGGAGGAAAATCCCAAGGGCACCATCGATGCGCTGGTGAGTTTCCTCTGATCTTTGTGTGCTCCAAATCCCTTCCCGAAACCGTTAGGAAGACTATTGGCAGGTACCTGGGGGTGTTCTGAAGCGCCAAACATGAAGGCTTAATTCAGAGCAGCGAATTCCCGCTTCGCTTCCTGTAAAGGGACGAAATCCGCGTCTGCGTTCTTCCAGATATCGAGCAGTTGCTGATAGCTGCGTTTTGCAGCAGCATTGTCGAAATGCGTCTGCGCGCGGCTGGTGCCCAAGAGGCAGAGCGCATAGTCGGGAGTTTGTCCAATTCCATTGCCTAATTGTTGCAGAGCCAAACCGCGATAGCGCAGCCCCGGTGCAAAGTCCGTGACTGCTTGTTGCCACTGATTCATCTCCAGCGAGGCCCGACCGAGAATCTGTGTACCTTTGGAAGCCAGCAAATAAGGACTAGCGGATACCAATAGTCCGGACACCTGCTCCGGCTTATGCTGCACTACAGCTATAGCGGCCTTTACCTGCGGTAGATAAATATCGTTGACCAGGGTATTCGTTGGTTCAGCAGCTGCAAGATGCTCCATCTCCTGCAACGCAGGACCTGTTTCTCCGCAGATCGCAAGTGCAAGCGCAGCGCTTGGTACTGTCGCTGTGGAGTGGTCGAGCGCCAAGCCATGTCGAGCAGCATCTCGAGCCGTCGCGCAGTTGTGCACCATGGCATCACTGAGGGCTTTGAGCGAATAGAGTCCTCCAGCCGAATCGGGCAAGTGCTGTTGTTCCGCGCGCTGCGCGGCGTGCTCCCCGCGCTGATCTGCCTGGTGGAGTCTCCCGGCAAAGAAGTTGATACTTCCGGCTGTGGCTTCCACCGCGAAGCCATCCGGGCGAGACGCAGCCCACTCAACTTCTTTTTCCCAATCAGAACGGCCCTCTAGGAAAGCGTCCACCATGAGATCGCCGTGATAGAAGGCGTCGTCTCCGCCACCCTGCGCCAACGCTTCTTTCAGGTAACGTTCGGCGTCTGCAACTTTATCCAGTGCAAGCAACGCACCAGCTGAGTTGGTCGCCGCAACATTGTCCCATTTCGCCACTTCCCAAGTCTTCTCGAATGCGGCAGCCGCTTGTTCAAAGTCCCCGATAACTGAATAAGCGGACCCAAGGTTGTTAAGCGCCGCCGCGTCGCGTGGGTAGGTTGAAATATAGAGCTTGTATGAGTCCAGCGCCTTCGGCAAGTTAAATTGCTGTGCGGCATACTGCGATTCGATATACATGCGCTCGCGTTCCGTGACCCGCTCACGTAGGTCG
>JAOAPG010000244.1 GCA_025462785.1 Acidobacteriaceae bacterium | reverse complement strand
AATCTACGCAGAAACCGCGGGTGTCAGACATCAACTCACCGCTTTCCAGTGTCCTCCGTGGCTCTGTGGTGATTTCGCTTTAGATGATTTCTGCCTTGCGCAGAATCTTCCTCGCCAATCCAGTAAGCGGGAGTGACGGTATTCGAGATTTCTTGACCCACTGTCCATCCACGTCCTCCGGCCCAAACCCTTTCTCCACTCGGACCAGGTAATCAGTCATGGTGATCGAGTGACGCAACTCCATCCAGGATTTATCATTTCCATTCATCCTCTCAGTTTTGTCATTCCGATTGGGCCTCGGCCCAAGAGGAATCTGCTTGCTCTCTATCCTCGCAGTTCTGTCACTCCCACGGTCACTCTCACCCTTGTCATTCCGATCGGGCGTCAGCCCAGGAGGAATCTGCTTTCCCCATGCCCTAATCTCCGGCAGTTCCCACATGCCCGCCATCAACGACGCGTCCTTCGGCCTCTGCACCAAAAACACCGAACCATGCCGGCAGTCGAGGAGATAGCGTATCTCGCGCTTAGTCTGGCGACCGTTCCTCTCCAGCGCCGGAAGTTCACCCCGGATTACACACAACTCCACCACCGGACACACCAAACATTTAGGCTGTCGTGGAATGCAAACCGTAGCCCCCAATTCCATGATGGCCTGATTCGAATCTCCCGGCCTCTGGTGGCTCACTAATTCTTGCGCCGCCTCCCAGATTTGTTCCTTCCCAAGCCGCTTTCCTGCAACGCGCTGCAACACACGCTCTACATTGCCGTCCACCACTGCAACCGTTTCGTCGAAAGCGATGCTGGCAATCGCTGCCGCCGTGTAACGTCCGATGCCCGGGAGAGTTCTCAATTCCGCCGAACTATCGGGAAATTTCCCTGCGTGATCGCTTACGATTTCCTTCGAAGCGGCGTGAAGCATGCGCGCGCGCCGATAGTATCCAAGCCCGCTCCACACCGCAAGCACGGAGGCCTCCCGGGCCGCAGCCAATTTCTCAATCGTGGGAAAGCGTTTTAGAAATCGATGATAGTGCTCAATGACCGCGACAACACGCGTCTGTTGCAGCATGACTTCCGAAAGCCAGACCCGGTACGGATCGCGATCTCGCCTCCACGGCAAATCCCGCGCATTCCCGTCATACCAGTGCAGAAGCTGCCGCCGAAACGTATTCGCCCTATGCTTTGTAATCTGCACTAACGGAACCTTACCTCGGGACGCTGGAATTAGTTAAGCTTCTTTGGACGGTACTATACATTGTATTTTCGATTGACCCTGTACTCTGCGGAGCGAAATAATGATGCCAGAGCGCCAGAGCCTTTATGACCGACTTTAATCGCAAAGTGGAAGAAACCGCCGAACGCCTGGAAAAAGAAACGGCTGAGTTCATTAAGTATTTAAACGACGAAGTTGTACCGGCCGTCCGCCAGCACTCAACTAAGGCGCTAAGAATTGCTGCGGATAAACTCACCCACATGGCTGACTACATGGAAAAACACGCGGCATCTTCTAAGTGATGCTATTGACCAATCTCCATTGGCATTTGCCTCGTGTTCAAGCACTCATCGTCGTTTCTCTGCTTGCATTTCTTTCCACCGCTTGTGGACACAAGCAGCAACAAGTGAGTGTCCCGCCTCCGCCTCCTATTGCCGAGCCTTCAGCTAATCTGCCGACGACTGCACGGCCTGAGACGAAACCAAAAGCCGGCGAAGAAAACGATGAAGATAAAGAAGCTCTAAAGATACCGCTCAATACCAAACCCCTAGCGGTCGAAACAGGGCTCGCCAGCTGGTACGGAGCCCCGTATCACAATCGCCGTGGATCGAATGGCGAAGTCTACAACATGCATGCCATGACCGCCGCGCATCTGACGTTGCCCTTAGGCTCCGTTGTGCGTGTTACAAACGTCAAGACTGGAGCCTCGGCCATTGTTCGCATCACCGATCGCGGTCCGTTTGTCGAAGGACGAATTATCGATCTCTCGTTGGCCGCGGCAAAGAAAGTCGAAGTCTGGAAGGCAGGCGTCGCGCCCGTTCGTCTGGAAGTCCTCAATACTCCAGTTCCACTCGACTCCGGCGGACGCTGGGCGGTGCAGATTGGCCCATTCGACAAGGAAAGCCCCGCACGCAAACTCGAGCAGCATCTCTCCCGCCGCTATCAATCCGCGAAGGTGCTCAGTTTCGACAGTCCTACAGGAGACTGGTGGGTGCGAGTGCGCGTTCAACAGGACGACAGAAAGCGGGCGAAGGAAGTGGCTCAAACGACTCAGACCGAGCAAGGCGCGATTTTTTTAGTAAGACTGGATTAGAAGAGCAGGCGTCAGGCTCTAGGCGCCAGGCTTCAGGTTTTCAAACCGAACTCAAAACAGAAAAACCCGACAGTACTTTCTCAACGCCCACCCACCAAAGGCGAACGACTACCGACCAACGACCACCGACGCCCTTGCTTCTAGCGTATATTTACCAGAGCGCCGACGCTCTGGCTTACACACCTGAAGCCTAACGCCCAAAGCCCAGAGCTTGCTCTCTTATGACGGATTGCCTATTCTGCCGCATCATTCGCGGCGACATTCCCACGAAGAAAGTGTACGAGGACGAGCATATCTTCGCCTTCGAAGACATCGATCCGAAAGCGCCCACCCATGTGCTCGTCATTCCCAAGAAGCACATCCGCGGACTGAAGGAAGCGACTCCGGAAGATGCTGAGATCATTGGTCGATGCCATCTGACGGCTGCGAAAATCGCGCGCGACCGCGGCATCGAAGACGGATATCGCACAGTCCTCAACGTAGGGCCACGTTCCGGACAGTCCGTTTTTCACTTGCACGTGCACTTAGTGGGTGGACGAGACTTGGGCTGGCCACCTGGCTAGTTTCGCTCCGGTGCTAGAATTTACCTAAGAGCAGTCCGATGTTTAATCAGATTCAGCATCCGGCGAGATCCAAAGCCTCAATCGTTACCTCCGCGCTCATTCACTGTGCAATTTTGGGAGCTCTGATTGCATCGTACCGCCCGCAGTTCATAACCCCGTCCAGCATTGCTTTCGGAAATCACGGATCGGGTTCTTCAGCGATAATCACTTACTTGGCAAACTCGGGCGAAACTCAATCCCTGAGCGCCAAGCTGCAAGCTCCTAGAACCAAACCTCAGCACAAATCAAAAACTACGAAAGCCGAAAAGATGCCGGCAGCAAAAGCTCCAGTTGAGTCATCGCGCGCAGGTTCTCCCTACGGATCGACCTCGGCAATCTCGATGAGCGGCTACGAAGCGAGACCGGCTTTCCCGATAACCTTTCCAGATCCTCCGCGGTCAGACCTGCCGGACGGAGTTAAGGGTGACGTGGTCGTGGAAGTCACCATCGACACGCAAGGCAATGTTGCGGAGACAAAAATTTTGCAGTCACTCGGGAATGGGATAGACGATAAGGTCCTGGCGGTCCTGCGCAATTGGCGATTCACACCAGCCACAATGAATGGAGTCGCAATCGCCTCGCGACAAGACGTTCATTTCCACTTTCCCAGCTAAGAATTATCCGGCTGTTTCTTCGGCGGGAGCTCCGTGGCGTCGTAACAATTGCGGCAGATTCTGCGAGAAGGCCGAACGCGGCAATACCATGTCGCATCCCACTTCGTGCGCCTTCTGCTTCAAGTCTCCCTGCACGTGCGATAAAAATCCGATAATCGAAGTCTTCTTGAGTTTCGCCTTCAATTTTGGGATGAGCGTCAGAGGCTTAGCGTTCGCGTTATTCATGTCGAAGATCACGAGCGACGGCTTCTCTCCATCGCCATTGTGCTTGATCTTTTCCAGCATGTCTTTTTCGGTCTTGACGAATTCGACTTTGACGTTCAGCTTACGAGCGGTTTCCTGAATCTTCGCCTGGAAGAATAAATCGTCGACAAAAGCAAAGATGCGGGATGCGGCGTCCTCGGCCTGTTGCGGCAGCGGATCGGGATCAGCCGGAACGTAACTCGGCGCGAAGCCAGGCCTTCCTCGGCCCTGCCTGGGGCCATTATTGCCGTTCTGCGCCGCGCGATAACTGTGATCCATGGGCGCGCTGTAGATTCCGCCGTGTTGCTGACGGTCACCTCTCGGCCCGCCACCAGGCTGGCCTCCACGATTGGACGGCCGTCGTCCGCGTCTGCGTCTGCTTCTCCCTCCGCCTCCGGAGGGACCTGCGGGTCCAGCGTTCATATTTTTTCTCTCGCTTGCAAGTCTGCGTTGATTCCGTTCTGAGAACGGACCATGCGACCGTTTTCCTGAAATTATCGATTACCTGAAATTAGTGGATACGCTGTCTGGATGTACCTCTCTCTGCGCGCATGCCTGACCCATGCGCTAAAAACTCAACCCGATTGGAACTTGCTGGTTGAATATTCTTTATCCGTTAGGATCTAAATCCGCTTGGATCGTTTGTTCGTCTGGCGCCTGGAGTCAGAGGTCGCGAAAGCCAGCTAGAGAGCATGGCCGCTGGGAACACTTGTATGCTACCGCTCATTGAGGATAGAACGCAAGCCCAAAGTAACCTTAGTTTTGCACAAAGGTAACGGGATAGCCTACGGTACTCTCGCGTCGCAACTCCAAACTGGTTGATTGCTAGATACCGCGCTTTCAAGGATTCAAGTTCGAACGATAGGCCGACAATAAAAGGCCAATTGGGAAAAATAGCCAGTTTAAACATCGCCCCTTGTGAAATTGGCAGTCCAATCGTTGACCTAAGATCGTACT
>JAOAPG010000404.1 GCA_025462785.1 Acidobacteriaceae bacterium | reverse complement strand
TCCGGGATAGGTCAGGATTAGATCACGTACTCTGGCTTGCAATGAATTCGTTTTTCTTCCCGTACTATTTCTTTAGTAGTCGATGGCAGATGGCCATGATGGGTGTTGCCGTTTTACGCGATAAGCCTCGCCCGACACGGTGAAATGAAGCCGGACCAACAGGTTACGTAGTGGGACCGTTCCCAGGGTGATTTCGCAATTGCGAATGCCGGGGAATGCAGAGAGAATCAAAGGATTTGTTTAAGCGAACGTGCTCGATAGCAATTTTCGAGGAAAGTTTAATATGGCGGAGAGGGAGGGATTTGAACCCCCGATACCCGTTAAGGTATGTCCGCTTTCGAGGCGGATCGTTTCAACCACTCACGCACCTCTCCGCGTCGGACAATTCCAGTACTAAGTACGCATGCGCCTGGTCTTCATTGTGGGCAAAAACGAACGACTCCAGCTAACGACGCGTTCTGAAAAACGATTGCACTAAATCAGCGCAGCGAGCCGCCAATACGCCGCTTAGCACTTCCATCCGGTGGTTTAATCGAGGATGATTCAAGACCTCAATTACCGAATGAACCGCACCCGCTTTTGGATCATCGGATCCATACACCAGCCGCTTCAAACGGGCATGAACCATAGCCCCCGCGCACATGGCGCACGGTTCAATTGTAGCAAACAGTTCGCAATCCCCAAGACGATGGTTGCCGAGCACCGTTCCGGCCTCACGCAAGGCAATAACTTCGGCGTGAGCAGTCGGATCAGAAGTGGTGACATTACGATTCCAGCCGCGGCCGACAATTTTTCCTCCATGCACGACTACCGCGCCGACGGGAACTTCGCCTTCCTGCAAGGCGCACTGCGCCGCATGCAACGCCTCTTCCATCCAGAGCTCGTCAGTGTTGTTTTCGGGACACATCGGGAGAACTATTGTAGCGGCTTGGAGCTGAACATATGCGGCAGGTCCTGAGCTGTTTAACTCGCCGGTTGCTGCTGGGTCATGCAATGGATCGCTCCAAACCCCCAGATCAGGTCTCCGCAATAAATTCCGATTATTTCGCGATCGGGAAACACGTCGGAAAGAATGTCTAAAGCGATTCGGTCATTGGCGTCGTTGAAGACCGGCACCAGAACGATTCCATTAGCGATATAGAAATTGGCATAACTCGCAGGCAATCTGCGATCTTCAAAAATCACCGGCGACGGCATTGGCAGATCAATTACAGCGAGAGGCTTTCCATCTTGGTCAGTTGCATCGCGCAGCCGCCGCACGTTCTCTCGCAGCGATTCATAATTTGCGTCCTTCGGATCAGCCTCGACTACGGTGACTACTGTGTCCGGCGAGACGAAGCGCGTCAGGTCATCAACGTGGCCGTGAGTATCGTCCCCGGTCACGCCGGAACCTAGCCAGATTACATTACTGATTCCCAAATGATCCGCAAATACTTTTTCGTAATCGGCACATTTCATCTTCGGATTGCGCTGCTGAACTTTACTCAGCAAACATTCTTCCGTCGTAAGAAGCGTCCCACGACCGTTCACATCGATGGAGCCGCCTTCGAGAACAACCCGCTGCTTTCCAAAGACGGGCTGCACTTCCTCGGCAGAAGCAACCTTGCCCATGAGGCTGCCGATTTTTTCGTCATGTTGCCAGTTCGAATATTTTGCCCAGGCATTGAATCGCCACTTTACGGAACGCACGGAGGTGTCTGCCAATACGAAACTGCAACCAGAATCACGTGTCCACACACGGTTCGTCGGCCAGCGGTGAAATCGGACATTGTCATTCAGTGCATTCGCGAGGTTGAGAACCTTGCGGGCACGCTTTTCCGAAGCCGTATCGTTGACAATGAGTTCGACTCTCTCGTGCCTGGATAAATTACGGATGATCTCGGCGTAAACCCAGGGAATCGGTTCGAACTTGCCTGGCCAGTCATCCCGATAATGCGGCCATGCAAGCCAAGTGGCGGCGTGCGGCTCCCATTCGGCAGGCATGCGTGCGGGAATCTCGCGCGCCTTCGTCTCGCTGGTAGTTGTTTTATTTTTAGATCGTGGTGCCATACTCAGTCGATCAACCGGCTGGTGATCGGGGCATAGCTGTCGATCCTGCGGTCGCGCAGAAAAGGCCAATTCCGGCGAGTATCTTCTATGTTTTTGAGATCCACTTCGCCAATCAGGATTTCCTCTTTGTCGTGTGAGGCTTCAGCAATCACTCGTCCAAAGGGATCACAAATGAATGATCCGCCCCAAAACTCCAGCCCGGCGCCCGGAACACAATTCCCGCGTATGTCTCCGGTTTCGTGGCCCACACGATTTACCACAGCGACGTAAACGCCATTCGCAATTGCATGAGCGCGTTGAATGGTTCGCCAAGCGTCGTGCTGAGCGATTCCGAACTCGGCTTTTTCCGAGGGATGCCAGCCGATCGCGGTCGGATAAAACAGAACCTGAGCGCCTTGCATTGCCGTGATGCGAGCGCCTTCGGGATACCATTGATCCCAGCAAACCAGTGTCCCCATCCTGCCGACACCCGTGTCGAATGCACGGAAACCCAGATCACCGGGAGTGAAATAATATTTCTCGTAATAAAGTGGATCATCGGGGATGTGCATCTTGCGGTAGAGCCCGAGCAGCTTGCCATCGACATCAAACATCGCTGCCGTGTTGTGATATACCCCCGCAGCGCGCTTCTCAAAGAGGGAAGCGACCAATACGATTTTCAACTGCTTTGCGAGCTCAGAAAGCTTGGCCGTGGTCGGCCCCGGAATCTGTTCAGCCAAATCGAACAGCGCCGCGTCTTGCCGTTGGCAAAAATATTGTGTCTGGAAAAGCTCCGGCAGACAGACAACTTGTGCGCCACGTGAGGCAGCATCACGAACATAATCCAGAGCACGTCGCAAATTCTGCTCAGGATCCGCCGTCGTTGACATCTGGACTAATCCAATTTTAAATTTTTCGGGAAGCACCGGAAGCAATCTCTCCTCAACGTAAACAGAATATCAGTTATTGTTCCCTCGGCGCTGATCGCGCGGCCCATGCCTAGCGCGACCTCCAACGTTCTAGTAGAGTAATCTTTCGCTTAAGCATACGAGAAAGGTCGGAGGGTTCACATTGAAGCACAGCAATCATGATGGCGCGGGAATCGACCGCAAGCTGCACAACCCAATTGAAGATCGACTGATTCCGCTGGAGCCGCTGGATCTAAATCGCGTTCATTCGATTGACGACTTGGTTCGCGCCATGTCGAAGACGGCCTTTACCGGTCGACAAGTTGGCGAAGCGGCAGACGTGCTCGAAGCCATGGCTCGCGACAAGGACTGCTTCGTAGTAATGACCCTCGCGGGAGCGATGACGGTTGCGAAGCAGGGCCTAATCATCTCGGAACTCATTGACCGCGGGATTGTAAACGCCATCGTTTCAACTGGCGCTTTGATGGCGCACGGGCTGGTCGAAGCCACTGGCAAATCGCACTTCCGATACAACCCAGGCGTTTCCGATACAGAGCTCTACGAACAGGGCTATAACCGTAT
The DNA here is from genome assembly GCA_025462785.1 of Acidobacteriaceae bacterium. Taxonomy (GTDB): domain Bacteria; phylum Acidobacteriota; class Terriglobia; order Terriglobales; family Acidobacteriaceae; genus JAOAPG01. The sequence continues at coordinate 13,618 of JAOAPG010000404.1, read as the reverse complement.
TTACGACACTTTGGAACCCGAGCAGAACCTCGATGATGTCGAAGAAGTAATGTCGGAAATCCTGGAGGGCTGGGATCACAACGACGTGGTTTGCTCCTACAAGCTGAATCACACCATCGGTGAGCATCTGGCAAAACGGGTGGGACAGCGTGGCATTCTGAAATCCGCTTATGAGAAAGGCGTGCCGGTTTTTGTGCCGGCGTTCACGGACTCTGAACTTGGGTTGGATGTCGCGCTGAATAATCGTTTGCGTGAATCAACAGGACGCCACAAACTGCGCTTCGATCCTTTTGAAGATCTAGAACACTTTGCCGCCACTCTTTTGCGGCAGACACGGCTTGGAATCCTGACGATCGGTGGAGGAGTGCCGCGCAACTGGTCGCAGCAATTCGGCCCATTCATCGAGCTGAGACATCGGCGACTCGGAGAGAATGTTCCGCTTAAGCGCTACCACTATGGCGTGCGGATATGTCCGGAGCCAGTCCATTGGGGCGGCCTCTCGGGGAGTCCTTATAGCGAAGCAATTTCATGGGGCAAGTTCGTGCCACCAGCAGAAGGCGGAAAATTTGGTGAGGTGTTTGTAGACGCGACCGTGGGACTGCCTCTGATTGTGGCAGCAGTGTTAGAGCGGCTCGGAAAAGAAAAGCAATCAAGCGCGGAGAAGGTGAGCGGAAAGAAAGAGAAGGTATCCGCAAAGGTATCCAGAAGAAAATAAGCGCGACAAAACGGCACATTACAGGTACTTAGAATGCAATGTGCCGTTATGTTTTGGAGGGCAATAATCAGCCTAAAAATTAAGCGATAAGTGAAGTGCGGCGCGATTTTCGTTAATCGTTATCCATCAATCAAAGATCAGAACTGCGGACGCAATCACCGTCGTCCACAGCCCACGCTTGTCGCCCACAGCCGATTGTGTGACGTTCGCGGTGCGAACGATCTTATTCGAGATGCGGTAGATTTCCTTTTTCTCGTCCCAAGACCGATCCGGATCGAATTCGACATTCAGCGTGGTAGCCAGCATCTCTGCCGCAAGTTCCTCGGCATAGTCGCCCGCCGCATCCTCTGACTCTCCGAAAGAGTGATGCTCGCTGAGATAGCCGTAAGTATTTCTATCTGCGGGGATCGCCACTCCAATGCTGGATGCCATAAGCCGATGGGGTTCGCGCGTGGAATTTTCTGCTACCACCGCAAATACAACCTCGCCTGGAGAAAGGAATTTCAGCCCTTGAGATCGCGCGATCAGCTTACATTGTGGGGGAAAAATTGACGATACACGAACTAGATTCTGTGCGGCTATGCCAGCATCACGAAGTGCTAGCTCAAAGGAAGTGAGACGTTCCCGATGTTTACCGACCCCCTTGGTAAAAAAAATCCGTTTGGGGACCATGTTTTTGCCCAATTCGTTGTTCCTCCGAAATTTGATGGATGAGCGTTAAATCTAACATAGCGAATCGTTAAGCTAAGATGAAAAGTGCGGCATCTGCAAAAAATAATGCGCCCGTCAGACTGATGTCTGTCGCTGCATACCTATGGGGGGCATGAGCCCAGCGGCCTGCCTTCATAAATGCCGAGGGCTCGACCTGAAGCTCAAGAAAATTAGTATGATTTACAGAGCTCAATCCCAAATCTTGCCGCTATGGAAAGGCTTCTGTTTCATGACCCTGGTAATTCGCCGTTCGAGGATTCATGCCGATGGCTGCTATACCACCGAGCCGATTAAGAAGGGAGGGTTCGTCACCGAGTACACAGGCCCGCGTATAACGTTGGCTGAAGCCGACGCTCTTTACGAGAAGTCTCCCCGGACTTATTTGTTTGGACTGACGAACGGAACTCATGTGATCGATGGCGACAGCGCGAGCGCGTTTATCAATCACAGTTGCGACGCCAATTGCGAGGCCGACGAAGTCGATGGCAAAGTCATCATCACGGCTGTCCGGAAGATTGAGGCTGGCGAGGAACTCACTTACGATTACAACTTATACGACGGAGAGCTTGACGATGACTCCCCGTGTTACTGCGGGACGAAACATTGTCGAGGCAGCATGTATTCGGAAAAGGAAATTGAGAAGCGGGCGCAGGCCAAGCTCGAAGCCAAGAACAAGAACAGATAAAGAGCAAACCTCAGCCGCGATCTCGGCGGCTAACCGATCAGGAAAGGACAAGAAGGATTCTACTAAAGTAGTTATAGCTCGTAATACCAATTTCACTGTATTGCGTAATATTACTAGAATGTTAAGTTTGGGGAAATCACACAAATCTCTGCGTTTTGTTATCTTGCCAAATTGTATTCTCATCGTCGACGACCACGCCGTCATTAGGCGAAGTTTGCGCCAACTCTTTGAGTCCCGCAGCGGATGGGAAGTTTGCGGGGAAGCCGTCAATGGGCGCGATGCTGTTGAGAAGGCCCAACAACTTAAGCCGGACTTGATTGTGCTGGATCTCTCCATGCCAGAAATGGACGGCTTGCAAGCCGCCCGTGCTCTGAAGGCCCTCATGCCCGAAGTGCCCGTTATCCTCTTCACCAACTTTGGCGAGGATCCTTTCATTGAGCAGGAAGCTCTAGCTGTCGGAATTAAGGAGGTCGTCTCCAAGGGGAACGCTCCGGGATTGATGAACAGCGTCGAAGCCGTGCTTGGATCGCAGGATTATTAGTTGCTCGCTTGGTCTTTACAGCTGAACGTAAAAATAGGGGCGAACCGGACTGGCATCGCCCCTATTTATTTTGAATTCGCGAACTACTTAGGCACCCACAGTTGCCGGTTCAACTTCGTAGATTGAGTACCACGAAGTCGCGGCTTTCAGACGATCGTTCACATTGTTGATGTTCTTCACTCCTTCCGTCTCGAGCCATTTGCGGAACGCACCGGCGCCTTGCTTCGCATAGACCGGAATACCATCCTTCCAAGTGGCCCGGCCGCATAACACGCCATTAAATTTGACGCCCGTTTCCGCTGCCAGTTCGAGCGTCTCGGTAAACTCCGCGTTGCTCACCCCCGCCGAAAGATAGATGAAGGGCTTGTTGGTAACACTGGCCGCCTTGTGGAACAAGTCGACGGCTTCCTTTTTGCTGTAAGCCGCCTTGCCGGCAAAAGCTTTTGTCCCTTCCACAAACTTCATGTTAACTGGAACTTCGACCTTGAGAACATCCACGCCATAGCGATCCTTGCCGAACTCGCGCATGCTCTCAGTGACAATCTGGGGCTTCTTCTTCGCATACTCAAGGCCCTTTTCGTCGGCGCCTTCTTCGTACCCCACAAATTCCAAGAAGAAAGGAATGTCATTGGCGCGGCATTCATCACCTAAACGCTCGACCCATGCGTGCTTTTTATCGTTTATATCGTTGGGATCAAAAGGTGTGTAGTAAAGGAGAATCTTGATGCAATCCGCACCTGCTTCCTTCAACCGACGAACCGACCAGTGGTCGAGCAAGTCACCCAAGCGTCCGGGACCAGTCTTGTCGTATCCCGTCTTTTCATAGGCCAACAGCAGGCCGGCATTCTTGGCGCGGCGCTTCGACGCAGGCAGGCCCCACTCGGGATCCAAAAGAATAGCGCTGGCATGGGGGGTGAGAACTTCGGTGACCAGCGACTTGAATTCCTCCATCATTGCGTCGGATACTTCGCTACCCTTTTCCTTAGCAAGGGATTTTTGCAGTGATCCGCGTTGATCCATGGCGGCGGCGGCGATTACGCCCTTCTCGTTTGACACCTTTTTGAGCCCGGCGAGTTTGCCAGGGGTGAGTTTCATGAGAATCCTCCAATTGAGTAGTGGAACAGATAATTGTAAACCAGAGACAGGAACACAGGCTTCGCGCCTTAGGCTGGGCAATTAAAAGCTCTAGAAAAGAGCCTACTGCCGCAACGTCAGCTTGATTAACACAGCCTGCTGCTTTGCAATGAGCGTCTGGACACCTTGGCGTGCCAGGGCAATCATCTTTGAAAACTGGCCTTCGTCGAACACTTGATGCGCCGCTGTGGCCTGTACTTCCACGAATTTGTGTCCGGCCGTCATTACAAAGTTCATGTCCACGTCAGCGCGCGAGTCTTCTTCGTACGACAAGTCGAGTAAAATCTCGCCGTCTACGATCCCCACGCTGATTGCTGCAACAAAATCGCGCAAAGGAACTGAGGTCAACGTTCCAGCCTCGACTAACTTCTCCAGCGCAAGTCCGAGGGCAACAAAGGCTCCTGTGATCGATGCCGTCCGTGTTCCTCCGTCAGCTTGAATTACGTCGCAGTCGATCCAGATAGTGCGTTCGCCAAGGCGTTCCAAATCAGTGACAGCCCGCAACGAACGGCCAATTAGCCGCTGAATCTCATGAGTCCGTCCACTGGCTCGGCCTTTGCTGACTTCGCGAGGGGTACGGGTCAGGGTGGCGCGAGGTAGCATGCTGTACTCGGCGCTGATCCAGCCTTTACCTCGGTTGCGCATAAACGGCGGAACAGATTCTTCAATCGAAGCAGTGCAGATGACGCGAGTATTACCAATTTCAATAAGAACTGAGCCTTCGGCGGTATGTATGAAATCGGGAACGATGTTAACGGGACGAAGTTGGTCGGGTGTGCGATTGTCAGAGCGAAAATGCATAAGCTGGCGATTGTAAATGAAACTTCATTGTGCCGCTTGTAGCTGGCTTGCCATCTGCCCTACCGCGGCAACATCGTAAAAATTCATCAGGTCAGCGTGTCCGGCCAGCGTGTCGCGTTCCTCACCATCAACCAGAATCTTCACACGGACTAGCCCCGGGACATTGGCCGCTAACGTTTGCACCAGAGAAGCGACCGTGAGTTCCTCGACCAGCACGCCTGAGCGATGTCCATTGGCAAAAGCGCTATTTAAATCGATGACTGCGATCCCTGGATCGACCAGGTAGACGTCCCGCACCTCAGAGCCTGCACTCAGTTGGTGAGGGGAGCCCTTGTCAAGGTAAATGCCGAGAAGCGCCCGCAGTAGTTCGAACGCACGTTGCTGTCGTCCTTCGGGAAGCGGGATACGAAACGATTGCGCACGCAAAATCCCGGGGTCATCATCCGCAACGTAAAGGGTGACCTGCTCCGTGGGGCCCGAAACCGGAGGTGTCACTGGCTTGCTGTTGGTTGCCATCGGTTGCGTTTCCACCACGTGGCCGCGCATACGCCAGACGTAAACACCCATTGTCAGGGAAATCGCGAGTAGTACGATGACTCCGATCAGCAGATGTCGTGGAATCATCGTGCTGCCTCCAAATTCGTGCGTGCCTCGGACAACGCCATTGAAATAGAAGCCGAAATGAGCTGCTGATACTCAGCGGAGTTGAATCCCGAGACGCCGATTTGCGGTGGTGCTACTTCGACGGCAATCGCAGGGACTGTGACGTTGTTCAACGGTTTCAAGGAAGCGCTGAAGCTATGGTTCGCAACGTGGTTCGAGTCAAATTCAGTTCTCAAGATTTTTATTGCGCTTTGACTGGCGGCAAGGTAAGAAGCTTGCGCCCGGTTCCAGGGGGTGAAGGTCTTTCGTGTTTCATCTCCGGAAGGCAGCAGCGCCGAATAGAGTCCAACGCCAGTACCTTCTGCGGCGGCATGCAGGCAAATGTATATAGCGGGACGAATCGAGTTAGTCTCGCTCGCACGTTGATCTTGGGAGAGGTTCGTATCGTTGTTGCGCAGCAGCATCGCGGCCATTCCTCGCGACTCGAGTTCCTGCTGCAGGCGTCGTGCGAAGGCGAGGGTTACGTCTTTCTCCGCCAACTGAGGATCGAGAGTCGCGCCTCGGTCATCACCACCGTGAGCTGCGTCGATGACGGCGAAATATCGTCTTGTGCCGGACGTGTTTGGATTCGGGGATTCTGTCGGACTAGCTGTCGAGGAACCAACGCCCTGGTTTGGAGATTGGGTAGCAAGGTGCGGAGCGGGGGCGATGGTGATCGTCCGTCCGTCATTGCTGAAAGTTGCAAATAATGGCGCGCTGCCGTTCACGGTAATTTCTGCCGTACCGTTTTCTTCCAGATAAGCCGCCGAAGTGATTATTTTATTGTCAAAGCTGAGATTCTGCGTGTCCAGCGGGACCAACGGTTCCCGTTTAAAGGTCATACGCAGCTTTCCCGGTTCCGTCGCGACTGTAGGGTTCACTGGCGAAGAGAAATTCAGTACCAAACTCGGCGGAACCGTCTTGTTGATTTGAGCCGCAAACCGCACTCCTACGCTGCCGACGAAAAGCCGACGCGAAGCTTCGTGGTAAGTCACAGGACCGCCGAGAATGCGCGGAAGAAGCAAAGTTAAAGAAGAAAGCGGAATCAATCCGCGATTGCCTTCCAGCAAGAACGGCGCAGTCAAATCGAAATCGTTGCCGTGAACGCGAACGCGAGTCTTGCCAGTTGCGAAGTCGCTTTCGACATCGTTGTAGCGGATCTTCCAGCGGTCACGACTGGCCTTTGCCCGCACCGTGCCGAGGGGATCTAAAATCTCAAGCAAGCCAACGTAGCCCTGGCCGTTGCGGTCGGTTATAGAAAGAGAGTAGTTGGCGACGGTTGAGTAGATAGAAATGCGCTTTTCGTCAGTTGAAGAGCCAGAAACGAATGAGCCACAAACCCAAACCGTGAGCGCGAGAATAACCGCGCTGACCCTAGCACCAAGGCGGCGCCTGTGTGGAGTTGTCATATCAATCAGAGATTAAAGTCTTAATGTCACTCGACCGACCAGCAACGTTCATTCCAGTGGGTAAATCGTAAGTCCACTTAACAGCTTGGGATAAAAGTCCGTAGACTTCTGCGGGAGCACCTCGCCCGCTAGAGCAATGTCGCGCACTTGCTGCACACGTACAGGGTTCAGCAAAAATGCGATGTTTGCATTTCCCGTGCGAACTCGCGAAAAGGCTTCGTCTGCATCGCGAACATAGCTGATGTTCTCTTGATCCCGAATCGCCTCCTCTGAGATTCCCAGCACTCGCTCAAGCAAACATTTATGAAGTTGGACGACGTCAAGAGACTGCTGGCGTAGCGATAACCCACCGAACAGATTGGATCCGACACACTTCGGAGTATCGAATAAGAAAGCGCGGTTCGCAGTGACTCCCAGAATCGCGGTTCCGGCATGCCCGGCTTCCCGCAATAGACCCGTCGCGCGGGCGGCGCTAATGGCCGGGTCCACCTCTTCCACGCTGAAATAAGATCGCGCTTCTTCGCACAATGCGCCGGCCGAAAATGAATCTAAACCGTGTACCACACGATGGGTAGGCAAAATGGTGAGCCCCGGGCTATCCATGTTGACACAGGTCATCATCACCATCTCGTAGGGGGCGAGTTGCTGCGGTTTGTGGCGAAGTATCTTGTTCTCCTTGGAGTGCTCGCCCAGATCTCCACGAACCGCCGCCCACTCTGCGTCGCGACGCTCATTCCGATAATTGAGCGCCGTTTCGTAGCGGTGATGACCATCAGCAATGATCAGCTTCTTATCTGCCATCTTGTCCCGCACCAACTCAGTAACTTCAGGATCGCTTACCCGCCATAGCTGGTGCAGCACTCCATACCCATCCCGCAACTCGATGTGTGGGCTCTTTCCGGACCCCAGGGCAGCTTCTATCTCCGCCTTCGGGTCACTGTAGAGCATAAAGATTTGCCCAAAATGGGCACGCGTGGCCCGGAGCAGAGCGAGGCGATCGGCTTTGGGTTTCGCGAGTGTCTGTTCATGACGAAAAACAACATTGGCCGAATAATCTTCGATCTGTCCAAGAGTGATGAAACCCCGACGGCACAGCTCCGCTTTTCCACCCGGAGGTACAAAGGTTTGCACATAGCTGTAGAGTGACGGCTCGGCATCATGAAGAAAGATAGCTTCTCGCCGCCACTGCAAGAAATGATCGGCGGCTTGGGTGTACTGATTTTCCCCTGGGGAATAAGAGGAGTCGACTTTTCCTAAAATGATCCGAACCAAATTATGAGCGCTGGCGGCATAGTACCTATCCTGCATTTCAGGAGTGATCTTGTCGTAAGGCTGAGTAACGACATCAGGTAGCGACACTCGCGCGGGGTCGTAGCGGAGCGCCCGGAAAGGAGCAATGTTGGCCATGAGGATAGGCAATTGTACAAGAGCACTGCGAGGCCGGAGTTCGAGCGAAAACACGAGGTGGCGGGCCAAACTGTATACCGGGAGCTGTGGAACCTAATGATCGGAACTCTTCCCGAGCGGTTGATCGAGTGCACCTTATCGACTGGGTTCGCCAGAAATGACTTTAATTTGACAAACCGTTTCAGGCCGCGAGTGCTCAAATAGATGCTTCTTCATGTGGGCAAACATTTATATTGTCCAACCATCGAAGGTTTAGCAAAAAGGATGGCCCATGGCAGGCCTACCTATGGTACGATCAGCGGCAATTGACGAGGTATCCATGGCCCGCATCAATGGGCGCAGGTCCTCTGGTCGTCTGGCCCGAGCCCGCAGTCTTCACTCCGCATCAATTCAAGAACAGAGAGCCCTTATGTTGTCTCCTAGGAAAGTTCCTTTTCTCCCGTTGAGCTTTGCTTCCGCAGTGGTATTTCTCATCTGCTTTCTGTTCATCCCCGCGTGGGCGCAGAGTCCCGCCGACGTTGAGGACGTTCATATCAAACCAAGAGTCGAGACAGAGAAACCTAAAACCGACGATATCCTTGCCGCCTCGGTGAAGACGGGGACTCCGTTTATTAAGAAAGACGTCAATATAGTTCTGGTGCCGGTCACAATTACGGATCCGATGAACCGCCTCGTCACCGGTCTGGATAAGGAAAATTTTCAGGTCTTCGAAGGCAAAGACTCACAGGAGATCAAACATTTTTCCAGTGAAGATGCTCCTATTTCTTTGGGCGTGATTTTCGATATGAGCGGCAGCATGAGCAGCAAGATCGAGCGCGCCCGCGAAGCTGTCATTGAGTTCTTCAAGACCGCAAATCCGCAAGACGAGTTTTTCATGATCGCGTTCGCGGACAAGCCTGAGGAGATTTCTGATTTCACCCAATCAGTCGAAGACATACAAGGCAAGCTGATTTACACCGTCCCCAAGGGGCGCACCGCACTTTTGGACGCCATCTATTTAGGCGTGAGCAAGATGCGGCAGGCAAAGTACCCCAAAAAGGCTCTATTGATTATTTCCGACGGCGGCGACAACCACAGCCGTTATACCGAGGGCGAGATCAAGTCCTTGGTGAAGGAAGCAGACGTACTCATTTACGCTATCGGGCTTTATGACCACTATTTTCCAACGGAGGAGGAACGATTAGGTCCAGGCTTGCTCTCCGATGTCACAGAATTGACGGGTGGCCGAGCTTTTACGATCGACAACCCTAATGACTTAGGAGATGTGGCTAAAAAAATCGGGATTGAGCTACGCAACCAATATGTACTCGGATACCGTCCAAAGAACCCTGGACACGACGGCAAATGGCGTAAAATCAAGGTGAAACTCCTTGCGCCTAAAGGTTTGCCGCCGCTCCAGGTTTACGCTAAGACGGGATACTATGCTCCTACGGAATAATCGTGTTTTTAGGTTAGTTGTACCGTTTGTTTTCATCGGGTTAACTGGATTAACGCAAACTTCGACGTCCCCTGCTGCGGGATCGAATACTGCTCCTCCTTCAAACAGCACGCCTTCACCTACGGTGAATCAACCGGCTGGACAGCCGCAAAGCACGAGTCCGCAAACCCAGCCACAAAATACCAACCGGGGTGTACCCCCTCAGTCGACGACTCCGGCGCAGTCCGGCCAAGCGACTCCACCGGCAGCCCAGGGACAAGCGCCCGAGAATGACCAGGGCGATAACGGTGTCTTCGTTTTCAAGAAGGAAGTCGAGGAAGTCACCCTACATGCCACCGTGGTGGACGAAAAGATGCGCCTCATCACCAACTTAGACAAAAACGCATTCACCATTTACGAGAACAATCAGCCCCAGGCGATAACCTCTTTCCGGCACGAAGATGTTCCAGTGGCGATGGGGATTGTCATAGACAATTCCGGATCGATGCGGGAGAAGCGCGAACAGGTGAACAAAGCTGCACTAAACTTGGTGCGCTCCAGTAATCCTGATGATCAAGTATTTGTGGTCAATTTTAACGACGAGTTCTATCTAGATCAGGATTACACCAGCAACATAAAGAAGTTAGGGGATGCCCTGGAGAAAGTGGAGTCACGGGGTGGGACGGCGCTCTACGACGCCCTTGTAGCCTCGTCGGATTACCTAAAGCAGTCTAAGTTGCAGAAGCGGGTTCTGTTCGTGGTGACCGACGGCGAAGATAATGCCAGCCGGGACACCCTGGAAGAAGCCGTCAAGCGGCTCTCGGGGGAGAATGGCCCCACCGTCTATGCCATTGGCTTGCTCGGAGAAGAGAAGCAACGCCGGGCACGCCGTGCAATCCAAACATTGGCAGAGCGAACCGGCGGGATAGCCTTTCTCCCGAAAGGCCTCGGCGAAGTGGATGAAATCAGCCGAACCGTGGCTCATGACATTCGGAATCAATACACAATCGGCTATAAGCCGACCACGCCTCGCAACGTGGGCGGCTATCGCACAATTCATGTCGCTGCTGCTTCCAAAGGGGACGGCAAGTTAACGGTCAGGACCCGTAGCGGCTATTACGCGGGACAAGAGCCGCCTCCAGGCGGAATGAATTAAGTAACTCAGAGATGTCATCCCGAAACTCGGCGTCCTTCAGCCGCGTGAGGGATCTCGCACCGACTTGATGCGGTTTTTAGGGCTGTAGCCGAATCCCGCGCAACATCTCCCTCGCTCTGTATGTGTGTTCTTCATCGCAATTGACGCTCCTACATCGGTTCCGTACTCTGTAAAGTGCGAATGAAAACATTCGAGAGTACCCAGCTGCGTGTCGCCGACGATATTACCAAGCTTGTCGGCCAAACTCCCATGCTTCAGTTGAAACGGTTGGTTCCGGCTGGTTCGGCGGACGTCTTTGCCAAACTGGAATACCTGAACCCCGGCGGAAGTGTCAAAGACCGGGCTGCCATTGGGATTATCAAGCGGGCTGAGGAAGAAGGACTCCTTGCTTCTGGGGGTACCATTGTCGAAGCCACGGCCGGTAACACCGGGATTGGCTTGGCTCTCATCGGAGTGAATCGCGGGTATAAAGTGGCGCTGTTCGTTCCTGAGCGCTTTTCCGACGAAAAAGTAAGCATCATGCGGGCGTTGGGAGCGGAAGTAACACGCACTCCCGAATCAGAAGGCATGCTAGGCGCCATCAGCCAAGCCAAAGAACTGGCTTCCTCTACCCCAGGCGCGTTTATGGCCGGGCAGTTCGAGAATCCGGCCAATCCCGATTATCACTATGAAACTACTGCCTTGGAAATTGTTGAGCAGATGGAGGGACGGATCGACGCCCTAGTCATAGGCGCGGGCACTGCCGGGACATTCACGGGTGTTGCCCGCTATTTGAAGAAGCATTTGCCCAAGGTTCTCGCCTATGCGGTAACCACACAGGGATCTGTGCTAGGAGGCGGCGAAAAAGGGGAGCACAAAGTCGAAGGCATTGGATCGAGCTTTATCCCCAAAAACTTCGACGCCTCGGTGTGCGACGGAGTCCTGGTCGCAACAGATCCCGAGGCCTTTGGAATGGTGAAAGAACTCGCGGCGAAAGAAGGCGTGCTCGGAGGATCGAGTGCTGGAGCGAACGTATTCGCGTCCTTGGAAGTTGCGAAGGAGCTGGGAAAGGGCAAGCGGGTCGTAACCATGATCCCGGACTCGGCTGAGCGTTATTTGTCGAAGAAGATTTTTGAGGGCGGAATTTAGGAAGCGGTATTGGCCGCTCGAACCTCTGTGCGTTTTTAACTGTGCCCTCTGTGGTTTAACAAAGTTTTAGACCACTGGGGACACAGAGGAGCACAGGGAATGGCGTAAGCCACCAAATATCCGGCGACAGCCGAAGACGGCTGTCACTACCTGATTATCAGTGAAATAAAACCTTGGCAAAAGACAAGCAGTTCGGAAGCGATATCAGCAGATCGAATCTCTGTGCGTTTTAACTGTGCCCTCTGTGGTTGCAAACTGTTAGACCAGGAACACTAAAAATAAATCCATGCCAAACGACAAGCAGTTCGGTTTTGCCACTCGCGCCATCCACTCTGGACAGGAGCCTGACCCAGAAACTGGCGCCGTCTCGCCTCCGATTTATCCGACATCCACATATGTCCAGCAAGCCTTAGGCAAGAACAAGGGATACGAATACGCCCGCGTATCGAATCCGACCCGCACTCGCCTGGAAGAAAATCTCGCGACACTCGAAGGTGGCATCGCGTCGCGCGTGTTCGCCAGCGGAATGGCCGCGATCAACGCGATCACCACGATGTATAAATCCGGTGATCATGTCGTTTGTGGCAACAACCTTTATGGTGGCACTCCGCGGCTCTTCAATCAAATCTTGACCGGGTACGGACTCGAGTTCACTTATGTCGATACGTCTGACGTAAAGAATGTCGAACGCGCGCTGCGTAAGAATACTCGTATGGTTTACGTCGAGACTCCAACTAATCCCCTCATGGCTCTCAGTGACATCCAGGCGATCAGCCGCGTTTGCCGCCGCGCCAAAGCTGAATTTGTCGTAGACAACACCTTCATGTCGCCTTATTTCCAGCAACCGCTCTCTCTAGGCGCAGACATGGTAGTCCATTCGACAACGAAATTTCTGAATGGCCACAGCGATGGTCTTGGTGGGGTGGTGGTCTGCAGTAAGCCCGAGCAGGTCGAGCGGCTAAGTTTTGTTCAAAAGGCCGCGGGGGCCATTCTTTCCCCGTTCGAGTCTTGGCTGATTCTGCGTGGAGTTAAAACCCTAGCCGTTCGCATGGAGCAGCATGACAAAAATGGAAGGATTGTTGCCGACTTCCTCTCGACCCACAAAAAAGTAAAGCGAGTCTATTATCCAGGCCTGCCGGACCATCCGCAGTACGAACTGGCGCAGCGTCAGATGACAGGTTTTGGATCCATGATTTCTTTCGAAACCGGTTCGCTAGCAAATGCCAATAAGATGCTTAAAAAAGTGAGAGTGTGCTCCCTGGCGGAATCGCTGGGGGGAGTCGAGACGCTGATCTCGCATCCCGCAACCATGACGCACGCGGGAATTGGCGTGAAGGGAAGAAGAGATATCGGAATCACGGACGGCATGGTACGCATTTCGGTAGGAATAGAGAATGTGGAAGACATCATCGCCGACTTGGATCAAGCACTGGCGGCGATCTAGCGATTGTTTTAGGCCATGAACATCGATTGGATTCGCGACTACTGCCTGTCACTTCCGCATGCGACCGAAACTCTGCAATGGGGCGAAAGTCTCGTTTTTAAAATCGCGGAAAAGAAGATGTTTGCCGTTCTCAATCTCGAACCGGGCCCTGAGCGCCGATTGGCGTTTAAATGCACGCCTGAAAAATTCTATGAACTGACCGAAATCCCAGGCATTGTGCCCTCGCCGTATCTGGCGAAAAGCCATTGGGTGGCGGTAAAGGACATGGGCGCGCTGCGTTCTTCAGAATTCCAGGAACTGATAAAGATTTCGTATGAATTGGTTCTTGCGAAACTGTCGAAGCGAGTTCAGGCTGAGTTGACTGCCACTAAGCCTAGCGCGCTCAAGAACCCGAAAACCAAGCCGAAGAAAGGCATCACAAACCGCGG
>JAOAPG010000401.1 GCA_025462785.1 Acidobacteriaceae bacterium | reverse complement strand
CCGCTTTCGTAACAAATTCGTGCTGGAATTGTGCCATTTATATTGTGTGATAAAAGAAGTTGTGTCGACTGGCTTGTTGACCAGGCCTTAGCGCATCCATTGCGAGCCGTGGGTGTTGGCGTTCTCGGGTTTGGAAATTGCCTGACGAACTCCGAGCCGACGGGAATAACTGTTTGGATTTTGTAAGCGTGAGCAAGGATGAACTTCGGTAGGGGATGTCGTCACAACTGTTAAATTATATGCGGCCGAACCAGGTGAAATGGGGAGTTTCGCAATAGAAGTCTGGTCCTCTTCTAGGTACCACCAACCCACTCCGCCTTTCAATATCTGCAAGAAGCGAAATTTAACGAGCGCACTTTGCTGAGTATCACGGAGAGAGCTCAAAGTACGTTAGCGGCAAACGCCGCCTGCTGAATGCAGGTGCCACCAGGATGTTTCGTTTTGAGGAGTCTTGATTTTGAGAGCGTTCGCGAGGATTGATCCTTCGGAGCTAGTTGCCCCCGCACCTGGCCATGCAAATATCGATCGAGCCTCCGAACGCAATTCTCTCGAGGAACAACTGCAAGAGGCCCAACGTTTTGCCTTGATCAGTAGACTCCTGGCGCACGGTTTCAACAATCAACTGATGATTATCGGCAGTTATGCGGAGTTGGTGCTGGACGAGCTGCCGGCACGAGATCCGAAGCGGGCAAACGTCGAACGAGTAATCGACGCTTCCAAACGCGCTGCAGCCCTGGCAAAAAAGCTGCTGGACTCGACTCCTACCTCGCATGGTCCTACGAAGTTCTTGCTTCTTAACGATTTCATTGAGGCGTTGGAGGAGACATTACATCGCAGTTTGGGACCTCGGATCGAGTTGTCGATTGTAGGGGATGGGGTGAAAGCCTGCATAAAGGCAAATCCATTACAGCTTCAGCAAGCGATTTTCGATGTAGCAGCAAATTCGCGCGAGGCAATGCCGGTGGGTGGAAGATTTACGATCACCGTCTCGCGAGCCATTTCCGGTACTGATTCCACTATTCCAATCTCCTTGGCGCCGGGGCGCTACGTTATGGTCGCTCTCTCCGATAGTGGAGTGGGGATGGATCAGGACATATGCTCTCGTCTTTTTGAGCCATTTTTCTCCACGAAAAGCAGAGATGGGCTCAGGGGAACTGGTTTGGTCATGGTTCGTGGGCTGCTGAGACAGAATGGTGGAGACGTGAGCGTGCGCAGCAAATTAGGCAAGGGGACAACTGTCACACTTTATCTGCCAGAACTGGCTTGTCCGGAAGATCTCGCAGTCGACCAGAAAGGTTCCTTCCATTAGCAAATTGAGGATTTCTGTATGCGTAACCACAAAGTATTGATTGTCGACGATGAGGCAGATCTTCGCGAATTGATGCGTAAGTTTCTCGAAGGCAAGGGATTCGAGACTGTACTCGCGGCCAACTGTGATATCGCGGAGCAAGTTTGTCGCACGACCCGGCCAGACATTGCTGTCTTGGACTACAGTTTGCCTGACGGAAATGCACTTGAGCTGATTCCACGGTTGAGAGCGATCGACCAGTCGATCCCCGTCATTATCCTTACCGGGTATGGGTCTATTGAATTGGCCGTCGAAGCAATCAAATTGGGTGCAGATCAGTTCCTCACAAAACCTGCGGAGCTTTCCGCGCTGATGATGCTGATACAGCGCAGCCTCGAGAATCAGCGGAACCACCGGAAGCAGCTTGTAGAAAAAACTCGAATGCATCGAAATGCTCTCAATCCTTTCATTGGGAGCAGTGAAGCGATCAAAAGATTCTCGGAGCTTTGCAATAAAGTAACCGCGACGGACAGTCCAGTCCTCATTCTTGGAGAAACGGGGTCAGGCAAAGGTGTGTTGGCCCGCTGGCTGCATCAGAACGGTCCCCGGGCAGCAGAGCCCTTCGTCGACCTGAATTGTGGCGGCTTCTCGCGCGAACTGCTCGACACTGAACTTTTTGGACACGAGCGTGGCGCCTTCACCGGTGCTGTACAAAGCAAGACTGGATTGCTGGATATTGCTCATAAAGGAACGGTGTTCCTCGACGAAATCGGGGACGTCGATCTGCAAATACAGCCGAGGCTCCTAAAGGTCCTGGAAGATAAGCAGTTCCGCCGGCTAGGAGATGTTCGGGACCGGCGCGTTGATATCCGTTTAGTTGCTGCCACCCATCAGGACATGGCGAAACTGGTTCGCGAAAAGCAGTTCCGCAGCGACTTGTATTTTCGGGTGAGCACAATCCTGCTCAACGCTCCTGCGCTGCGCGAGCGTGCTGAAGACTTACCCGCACTCAGCACGAATATACTGGCCACGCTTTCTGCTGACCTTGGGGCTGGCGAATTCGAACTCACGGGACCAGCGCTGCGAGCTTTGCAATGCTACTCATGGCCCGGAAATATCCGCGAACTGCGCAATGTGCTTGAACGCGCTGTGTTAATTAAAGGATCTAACGTTATCACTGAGAAGGATTTGCATTTCGATGTTCACGTGGAATCGGAGATAGCCGATAATGGGTCTCTGAAAACCCTGCATGAAGTGCAGCGGCAGTACATCCAACAAGTTCTTCAGCATGAAGGAGGGCGTGTGGAGTCGGCGGCTCGACGGCTTGGAATTCCACGTAGTTCTCTTTACAACAAGCTGAAACAGTACCACATCGGTAGACCGTCCATGGGGGCCATGCAATAAGCCAGGAGCTACATATCCAAAAACACAGACCGGCGCGAGCGCAGTTTTCCATTGATCGCCTGTTCAAGCTGGAACCGCAAGCTCCCATCTACGCTATGTTTAATATGCATTCGATGTTATATCCGTTAGACACCCGTCCGAAATTAAGACCTTCCTAAACAAAATACCTGGCGTCGAGCGCGTTGTTTATCTGTAAGTTGTTCTCCCCACTCATCCAGATTCGGCGTATCGCTTTTGCGAGTATGGCCCTTTTGTTGCACCTGGAACTCGGTTGGACTTGCTGAAAAGTTAAGCGAAGTTTAGCCGCCCTCCCCCATTTCGTGCAGGACGTCCAATAGTTGTCATGAAAGGGAACATGAAAATCTCAACCAGAGCCGAGGAAATCCAGCTACAAATGCAGGCCCTCGCCAGCAGGGACGTACAACTCTGGTCCATCACTCTGCTGATTGTCATTGTGCTTGCAAGCGGGTTTGCAGCAATTGTGGCACCGAATCTTGCGTGGAACACGGGAGCCCTTAAGGCTGAGGGCAGGTATTTGCCTCAGGTCTTTTTTGGGCTAATCTCGCTCATTCTTCTTTTTAATCTCTACGTGTTTACGCAGAAAAAAATGCTAGCTGAGACTCGAAAGGCTTTGTTACAGGAACTCATATTCAACGGCAAAGTTGACGGCCTTTCTCTTGTAGATCCGGTCACTCGCTTGTTCAACCGTCGCGCGCTCGATCAAATGCTCGCCAAAGAGGTAGCGCGCGCTAATCGGCTCGGCAGTTCCCTCAGCCTTCTTTTGATCGATCTAAATAGCCTTGGGAATGCGACGGCAGAATCAAACGGCACAGGTGATAGCAATCTTCTGGAGGAAGTGGCACAACTGATGACGAGTACATTCCGGGGAGCTGACACAGTCTTTCGCTATGGCGAGAGTGAATTCCTGGTAGTGATGCCAGATACCACAGAATTACAAGCAGAGATCGCTCTACAACGCTTCATGCGGCAAATGGAACTTCGGAAGCAGGAGAGCCCATTGATTCCTGCAGTTGGAGTTAATTCGGCATTAGGCGTCTATATCATTGGGGCAAGTATTTCGGATCTTCTGGACAGTATTCATCGAAGAGTGTTTCTTAAGAAGCACAAGCTGGCACCGGTATTTTAACGATCTACGACAATGGTCTTAAATTCATTCCATTGCTGTAGCGCCTATCCACATCTTATCCCCGGACTTGGGCGTGGTCGACGACAACATGGCATGTGCTCGTAGGTCCGCCGCCAATTTGTTCTAGCCGAACATCTGTCCAGTCCGCTGCGAATACCAAATCTAGATTATTCATCCAGTGCTTGGATTCGCCTTTCCGTCTTCTCCCTAGTTCTGGAGCTACCCCCAACAAACTAAACTTCCTTCGCTGAATCGTCCCAATGGCGATTGGACTGCATTAGTGTCTTGTTCGGCCCTGTTTTCGCCATATTGAAGGAGGACGTGGCAATTTTTCCGCGATTCAGGAGTTTTGACCACGTATGGAATCAACCGACACAAATATAGTTGGTACTCGGGCTGTTGCCTCCTCCATCTTTCGAAATGTTGAGCGCCGGGAGTGGGTGCTGTGGTCCTCAGCTGTGGTCATCACACTCGTTTTGACAATGGGGCTGGTCTCCTTTCTGGTTCCCAGTCCACACATGACTAGGTTCGAAACGGAAGGGCTACGAATTGTAGGCGTTGTCCGTGGTCTGATCTGCTTGGTTTTACTGTTTGACATTTACGTCGTCTATCAGCAACTTCAAATTTGTCGCATCCGCCGGCAACTTGTGGAACGGGAAGAGATGTTCCGACTCATTAGTGAGAATGCGGCCGATATGATCGCGGTCGTGGATGCGAACGGAAACAGGCTTTACAACAGCCCCGCATACGCCAGCGTTCTGGGCTACAAGCTCAGCGATCTGCAAAATACAACGGCGTTCGAGCAGATACACCCCGAGGACCGCGACCGGGTGCAGGAGGCGGCCGACGAAACTCTGCGTGGCGGCGTGGGCCGCCGGATCGAATATCGAATGCGACATAAAGACGGCAGCTGGCGTGTTCTTGAGTCGACCGCGAATGCGATTTTGCACCTCGATGGCAAAGTGGAGAAATTGGTTATCGTCAATCGTGACATTACCGACCGCCGGCGGTTGGAAGACCAGTTTAGGCAAGCTCAGAAGATGGAAGCTGTGGGACGGCTGTCTGGGGGAATAGCTCACGATTTCAATAATCTTCTTGGGGTCATCATTGGCTATACGGAAATTCTGCAGGAGCAACTTGGCACGACCGAGCCGTTCGCAGATAGCCTCCAAGAAATTTTTAAAGCTGGAAACAGAGCGAGCTCTTTGACGCGCCAGCTCTTAGCATTCAGCCGTCAACAGGTACTCGAGCCCAAGGTTTTAGAACTGAACGCTGTCATTACCGAAACCGAAAAAATGCTCGAACGCATTATTGGCGAGGATATCGAGCTTTCCACAATTCTCGATTCTAGTCTCGGCCGAATCAAAGCGGACAAAGGCCAAATTGAACAAGTGCTTCTGAATTTGTGCGTGAACGCACGCGATGCGATGCCCGATGGCGGGAAGCTGGCGATCGAAACGAAGAATTTCGAAATGGACGGAAATGCTGTTCGCGGCTATTCCTACCCCGTTAAGACGGGGGCATATGTTCTGCTGACCGTGAGCGACAGTGGCATCGGTATGGATTCAGCCACGCAAGCACATATCTTCGAGCCGTTCTTTACGACCAAGGGAGAAGGGCAGGGAACCGGTCTTGGCTTGGCGACCGTTTACGGCATTGTTAAACAAAGCGGCGGCTATATCGATGTCGTAAGCGAACCCGGGAATGGAGCGGCTTTCAAAATCTACCTGCCTCGTGTTGCAGAGGAAATAAATCAAGACAGACCTATCGCAAAGGCGATTCCATCCTTGCAACGTCGCGAGACAATCCTGGTAGTCGAAGATGAAGCCTCGCTTCGAAAGCTAACCTGTAGCATTCTGCAGCGCTTGGGCTACACAGTACTAGAAGCTGGTAGTGCCACCGAGGCGATGAACGTTAGCCAACAGCTCAAAGGAGAAATACATTTACTGCTGACTGACATTGTGATGCCGGGCATGAATGGTCGCGAGTTGGTAAAGCAGCTTGCCGTCGTGCGTCCGTCAATGAGAGTGGTGTACATGTCAGGTTATACAGGGCAGTCCATCGGATGCAGCGAATCCTTCGCACCGGACGCACATTTTTTACCAAAGCCATTTACCCGGGAAGCTCTAGGAGAAAAGCTGCGAGAAGCTCTAATGATGGAGTTGGTGCAAGAGTCCTTTAGCGCGAGTTCTCCCACCGCTCTGGAGAGGAACAAATAAATGAAGCGAGTATTGGTGATTGACGATGACGAGGCTCTGCGCAAACTTGTTCGCATTCGTTTATCTGATACTTACGAAGTCGTAGACACGGGAGATCCAGAGCAAGCCCTCGCACTTGCGCTGGAATTTGAGCCAGACGCGATTCTATTAGATCTAATGATGCCTCAATTCAACGGTTTTGAGCTCTGCCAAAGCTTCCAATCTCTCAGCTATACCTCCCGAATTCCAATCTTTGTAATCAGCGGAGGGGGAGAGGCGCGAAGCAAGTACGAAGCTCATTGTGAAGAATTAGGCGCCAAGGCATACCTCGATAAACCGATTGATTTTGCGAAACTGAAGTCAAAACTCGCCGTTGAATTACAGCAATCCCTACCAAAGCGTCGACGAGCAATTCGTTTGCGTATGCGCGTTCCTTTGAAGTTGAAGGGGCAAACGTCGGACGGTGGCGTCTTTGAGGAACTCACTACCACGGAAGACGTCAGCACAGAAGGGTTCTTTTGCAGCTGTACTATAGCGCTCATGAAAGACGATTTGGTTGATGTTTTCGTTATGCACGGCAGTGCGGTTTACGCTGGACGGGCGAGTGTTGTCCGGAAGGAAACAGGGAGTATAGCTGGACAACGCTACGGATTCCAATTTAAAGAGACAACATCGGAGTGGGTCCTAAACGAAAACAAATTAGCTCAGAAATCCGACGATCCCACATCCCTCGGGTGAATGTTATGCCCCAGCGCAACGTAAGTGATGGGCATTGCGTGGTGTAAAGCTCCGATGCTGTGGAACGGCACAGCCAGACCATTAATTTGCTGACAAGACTCTACCGTTGCATTCTCGCGAGCGCTCGCTTAGCGGCGTTGAAGCCACACATGCCATGGACACCGCCTCCCGGCGGTGTTGATGAGGAACAGATGTAAAGGTCAGGCGTAGAGGTCGCGTATTGCCGCACCGTTGGGCGAAAAATAAACTGCCGCAGATTCGGCGCGCCGCCGTTGATGTCTCCTCCAATAAGGTTTGCATCCATGGACTGCAGTGCCGCCGGTGGAAAAACCCGCCGGGCTAATATGCAATCCTGGAACCCGGGAGCGAATCGCTCGATTTGCGCTTCCAACCTGGGCAGCATGTCGAATGTTGAACCGTTCGGCACGTGGCAATATGCCCACGCGATGTGCTTGCCTAGTGGAGATCGCGAAGTATCGAACAACGATGGTTGTGCCAGCAAAACGAAAGGACGCTCCGCGTGCTTACCATTTCGCATTGCTTTTTCTGATGCCGCGATCTCGCTAAATGTTCCTCCTATGTGAACTGTCGCGGCGCGACTGCATTCCGTCGCCGTCCAGGGAATCGGCTCACGCAACGCGTAATCCACTTTGAACGCCCCCGGCCCATACTGCCAGCGTTCTAGTCGTTGCCGGTATCCCTTGCTTAAGCGCTCTCCGGCGACTTGCACTAACTGTTGCGGAGTTAGGTCGCACATCGTCAGGTCAGACTTCGGCAGATCAGCGATGCGATCAACCCGGGTCGCCGTTTTGATGCTTCCTCCCAGAGTTGTCAGGCAGTCACACAGAGAATTCGTAATTGCCTGCGATCCGCCTCGCGGAATCGGCCAACCCACGGCATGTGCGGCCGCGCCAAGTACCATGCCGACCGCGGAGCTAAGAGGTTCATCAAGGCTGAGGAAAGAATGCGCGGCTAGTCCTGCGAAGAGGGCCTTCGCGGGTTCTCCACGAAACTCATAGTTCGCCAGCCAAGTAGCAGGCGGAAACGCCCGCAATCCTAATCTCGCCATCAACAACGGATGCCGCGGAAATCTTGTGACGGGGCCCAGCAGGTCGGGCGCAAGATCGAACCAATGATCTACCAGCGGACTCAGAAGTCTCCGCCACGCTCTTCCGTCCTCGGCAAGGTTCGCTTCCGTTGCATCGACGCTTCGCTCCAGGATGACTGCTGTACCATCATCCAGCGGGTGTGCGAGCGGCGATGTTGGATGGATCCATTCGAGTCCGTATTTTGATAGCGGAAGAGAAGAGAAAAATGGTGAGCCTACGGCCATCGGGTGGACCGCCGACCCGAAGTCGTGGAGAAATCCCGGCAAGGTCAACGGGAGGGTCCGGGCAGCGCCGCCCGGTTGCGGCTCGGCTTCAAATGCTTGCACCTGAAGTCCAGCTTGCGCCAGCACGATCGCGGCAGCAAGTCCGTTCGGTCCGGTCCCTATTACGTTTGCGCTGCCCTTCATTCTCTCGATCCAGTGACGGTTGGCCACTCGACCACCATCAGCTTTCCATTTTCATCCTGTGCGAGAGTGGGCGCGTACGTACCCAAGTATTTCCGCTTCCACCAGTTGCCAGTTTCCCGCTTCTCCGCCATCGACGTAAACCAATACTGCCATAAAACCGCGCGCACCTGTTTCGGCGGAGCACTTGAAAAAGGATTACCGCGGAACAATTTGAGCACGTCGCGACTATTCTTCAGAAGGCGTTCTTGAGTGCTTACGACGAACATGTTGTCGCGCCAGGATCCGAGTGAGGCAAACCAGAGGTTCCAGTCGAATCGCGGCTGGTACGGCGCGTAAATACCCGGTCGTTCGTTCAGTGCTTGCGGTTTGTAGCGGAAGGGATATGCAACCCAGTTCTGTCCGTCGTTGGATCCCTGAAATTCAATTTCATATCGGCCGCGCGTCATCACGGCGAACAATCCATAACGATTGGCGATGCGGAATGGCTCCAGTGACGTGACTGGAGATGCCGGAAACGGCGCACGCGGCCAGAGTATCCAGATAAGCTGCACCGTCGTTGCATAGAAGATCCAGGACAGAACCGCAGCGCTCATTGCAAGCTTCATCGCGTGCGCGTGTCTTCTGAATCCCCCCAGTACAGATTTGGATGACTCAGTTTCGCCGAGATTCGCTCCAACCGGCTTAGGTTGAAACCACCCCCGGAATAAAGGAGCCAGAATTTTGTCATCGAGCAACAGGAATCCAACGGATAGCACGAGATAATTGAGAAAGGTGTAATTTGCAGTGAGAATGACCCCGAGCTGCCACACTGTCGTAAGGAAGAAGCAGATGATTCGAAATCGCCGCCCAAGAAACATCATCCACACCAGCCCCAGTTCCATGACAAGGGTTCCCAGAGCGCTAAGCCAATGAAACCTATGCGGGAGATGTTGGAGGTACCACCCAATCCAAGTTGGCAGTGGATTGTTCTGGTAATACTCGTCCATCGCGGTGAGGTGTCGCCATTCTGGATCGCCGCTAACCAGCTTTACCAAGCCTGATTCGAAGTAAATGCGGAACCACTCCCACTGAAGCAGAAACAGACTTGCGCGCGATGGCGGAGAATGTTCTCCCCAGCCAGGACGAAACCCCGATGGTGCGAAGAATATGGATATGAAGCCAGATTCGAGCAGCATTCCATCGGATTGATAGCTTGAGAAATCTTGTGCGGCGCTGACGAACGAAAGAAAGCAGAGAAGACAGAGAACCAGCATTCCACGGGGCCAGATG
>JAOAPG010000398.1 GCA_025462785.1 Acidobacteriaceae bacterium | reverse complement strand
CCCATCTCGCCCGTCGACCCGATGTACATAGCGGGACGCTTGCGAACGGCTTCCATTCCGCCCAGCACTTTGATCGAATCGGCGGTGTAATCCCCGTTCGCGGTGACTGGTTTTACGTTTTTTGCTTTCGAATCGCTCTTGTTGTCAACAACTGCTGTAGTGATTTCTTTCGTAGCCATTCAACTCCGTGGAAAGTGCCTGATTTGTGTCTTGGGCCGACGGTGCTTTTTGCTGCCCCAAAAACCCCTCAAATTGCTGAAATTACTGGCACTTATGTCGGCGGAAGTTACTCTGAATTATACCACATCTGGAGCTGTTTTTTGGCCTCGGCATTCGCTCTATAACCTGTGCATTTACAATGCTTTCAATACCCCAATTTCACGGCCATAACAGTATTGAAGCATCAGGCACCTGCGGGCATCTAAGCAGACTGACCCTGATAGCATAGTGAGTGGGAGAATAGCGTAACGATGAGTGTTCCGATTTCGCAGATGTGGACCGTGGCGACGTATGTCATCGGGCAGAAGCTCGCCGGACGTAAGCAATATCCGCTGGTGCTGATGCTAGAGCCGCTGTTCCGCTGCAATCTTGCGTGTGCCGGCTGTGGCAAAATTCAATATCCGGCTCATATCCTCAAAAAGAACCTCAGCCCTGAGGAATGTTTCAAGGCAGTCGACGAGTGCGGCGCCCCCATGGTTTCGATTCCCGGCGGCGAGCCGCTCATGCATCCCGAGATCGACAAAATTGTCGAAGGGCTGGTGGCGCGCAAGAAGTACATTTATCTCTGCACCAACGCTCTCCTGCTAAAAGAAAAAATTCATCTCTTCAAACCTAGCAAGTACTTAACCTTCAGCGTGCACCTGGACGGACAAAAAGAGCATCACGATTTTTCCGTCTGCCGTGAAGGTGGGTACGAGATCGCTGCCGATGGCATTCGCGAGGCGCTGAAGCGCGGCTTCCGAGTTACTACGAATACGACGTTGTTCGATGGGACCGATCCCAAGAGCGTCCGTGCTTTCTTCGACGAGATGATGGACCTCGGCATCGAGGGCATGATGCTTTCGCCGGGCTATTCGTATGAGAAGGCGCCGGATCAGCAGCATTTTCTGGGAAGGGCGCGAACGCGGCGGCTGTTTCGCGCGATCCTCTCGAACCGTGAGAAGAATTGGAAGTTCAATCTGTCCCCGCTTTTCCTTGAATTCCTAATGGGCAAGCGTACTTTCGCTTGCACGCCATGGGGAATGCCGACTTACAACATCTTTGGCTGGCAAAAGCCCTGCTACTTGTTGCAGGACGGTTACGCCGATACTTTCCAGGAATTGCTCGCAGAGACGGATTGGGCGAACTACGGAACTGAATCAGGCAATCCAAAGTGCGCGAATTGCATGGTCCACAGTGGATACGAAGCGTCGGCGGTTAACGCTACTTTCAGTTCGTTAGGCGGATTCTTTGCCACCGTGAAGGCGACGCTGTTCTCGCGTTATCCGGACGAAGGGGCATACAGGCTTTTGGACGAGCAGCCCGAGAGTGGAGGTCACCCGCTGGTGCAGATCGAGACCTCGAACGAAACGTTGGAGGAAACTCGCGCGTGACGGAAAACCTCGCAGCAGATGCTCTGGAAGTAGCGCCGGGACGGGAGCGCGAGAAGCTTGAAGGCTGGATCCCGGCACTTGCGAGTGACGAAGAGATTCGCAGCGCTTTGGAGAAGGCTTTCGATTATCGCGGCGACGTGACCATTACCCAGAAAGATGGATCCAAGGTAGAGGGATATCTGTTTGATCGTCGCAGCGGAGCGAGTTTAGCGAATTCGCGGGTGCGTTTGATTCCGAAAGATTCCAACCAAAAGATCGCGATTCCATACTCTGAAATCGCTGCACTGGCCTTCAGCGGCCGGGATACGGCGGCCGGAAAGAGCTTCGAAGCGTGGGTCAAGAAATATCAGGAAAAGAAAGCCGCAGGCGAGAAAGATATTGCGTTACAGCCGGAAGCACTGGACTGAACCTCCGCTGCACCTGTCATGCTGCGCGAAGGCGCTGTTTCGTTTACGAAAGCAGCGACGAGTCGAAGCATCCCTACTCTCACAGAATCGCCAAACGTAGGGGTTCCTCGCGAAATGCGCTCGGAATGACAGCTTGGTAGTGAGGTATTTCGGGTTGAGCGAGAACTAATGCGCCGACTTCTTCACTCCAAAGGTCAATCCTTCAATCAATTCCGTCACCTCATCTTCGTTCCCACCAATGAACGTAAACGAAATCACATAGCCTTTCGCAACCATGACTAGCGAGCTCTGCTGCATGGTCAATCCGTCTCCCTTTTTGATGTAATCAGCACGGACGATCGGCTTGGCATCAACGGGAAACTCGTAGGGCTGGTTTAAAACTTTAAAGCCCTTGCTCGTTGTTAGCTCGGTCAGTGGCCCGAAGTAATCCGCTGCATTCTTCAGCCCAGTATATGAAGTGACGCTCTCTGCGGCAATCACCACCGCAGAATCAACCGTATTGCCCGGCGCGCCCGGAGGCCGCTCAAAGGTTGACAGCAGCACTTGCGACTTGCCTGCCTCGCTGCCCTCCTGCATGTCCTGCGTGCGATCGACGAATCCGTAGGGGATTTTGTAGCTGAAGCCAAGCGTGGGATTGCGATAGACATTGCCGGTGAAAGTCCCGGGATCGAGAGTCGAAGCTTTCGTACGTGAAGTCTCGCGCGAGGATGGTGAAGCTTGAGGAGTTTCCTGTGCGCCTAATGCTATCGCGGTCAGGAGAACAATGCCTGCCAACATGGCCGCTCTGAATCGAAACATCTTGCTATGTTACAGGAATGGTGCGGTCTATTTTCAGATGCTGCGCTTCAAGCCGCTTGCCCGATGGCAACCGGCTGTGCACAATGCGCACATCGCCGCGCGTCGATTGGAATCTCGCTCAGGCATTCCGGACACTTCTTAGTTGTGGGGTCGGCTGGTGCAGGGGCTTTCCTCATTCGGGCCACCAGTGCGTTAATTGGCGTCACTACAAAGAAATAAACAGCTGCGGCAATCAGAAAAAACGAAACGGCAGCATTGATGAAGTCGCCCACAGGAAAAACACTGTCGTGAATGGTAAAGCTAATGGCGGAGAAGTCTGGTTTGCCGACCAGCGCCGCGATTAACGGGGTAAGTAGATCCTTGGTGAAGGCGGTAACCACAGTTCCGAAAGCAGCGCCGATGACGACACCGACAGCGAGGTCAACAACATGACCGCGAAGACTGAATTGCTTGAATCCGCTGAGCATGGCTTGCTTGCTCCTATGACAATTGGCGCAACTCTACGCGGGAAACAGCAGATCGGTCAAGAAGGAAGGTAGCGGGGATGGAGCGTCCAGCAACTCTCAAATCCGCATGGGCATTACGATATAGCGGTACTTGTAATCTTCACTCTCGGCTGGCCTTAGCTGTCCTGCCGACTGGGCATCTTTCAGCTCCAGCTTTATTTCTCCTGCTCCCGCAGCTTTCAGAAACTCAAGTACGTACTGCGCATTGAAGCCGATCGTTAACGCGTCGCCGTTGTAGTCGATTTCAATCGAATCTTCCGACTCGCCGGTTTCCGTCGATGAAGCCGACAGTTTCAGCTCGCCCTTGTCCAGCTTCAGGCGCACCGCGCGGGAACGCTCGTCAGCAAACTGAGCCACGCGTGAAATTGCCGCCCCGAAATCGCCGCCATGCAGC
>JAOAPG010000362.1 GCA_025462785.1 Acidobacteriaceae bacterium | reverse complement strand
TGCAACACAACTTGCTCAAGATTCGCGTGAAGCTGCTGGAGAGGATGATCAGGAACAATTCAAACATTCGGCGTCAGTCCAGATGCTTGCGAAGTTAAGTGGTATGAGCCTCGACCATGCTTATTGGTTGGGCGTGTCGCTGAATTTTGCAATTGTTGCTGGCATTCTGATTTGGGCTGCAAAAAAATATTTGCCAGACGCGTTCCGTAACCGTACAGCGTCCATCCAGAAGGCAATGGAGGAGGCGCGCAAAGCCAGCGAAGAAGCCAATAGGCGATTGACGGAAATTGAATCGCGCCTTTCTAAGCTGGATACAGAGATAGTTGGAATGCGTGCACAGGCTGAAAAAGAAGCAGTGCTGGAAGAAGCGAAGATCAAAGCTGCCGCCGAGGAAGAAGCGCGCCGAATCATAGAATCGGCTGAGCAGGAAATTGCGGCTGCGGCAAAGGTGGCGCGTCGCGAGTTGAAGGTGTTTGCAGCTGATCTGGCGGTATCGCTTGCCACGAACAATATTCGGATTGATGAACCAACAGATCAGGCTTTGGTGAGGGGTTTCGCTCAACAACTTCCGGCAAATGACAATGGAAGAAAGGATCGGCGCTAGCGTATGGCAACTGTTACTAATACATATGCTCGGGCGTTTGCCGATGTAATCTTCGATATCCATCTGGACCCTGCGAAGACGTTGCAGGAGACTCAGTTCATTGCGGGGTTAGTGGCCCAAAGCAAAGAGCTCAGGGAGGTTTGGGAGTCGCCCGCGATCCCTCCCACAGAAAAGCGACGCGTGATGGATGCCATTGTCAATCGCGAGAACATTTCGCGTCCGGTGCGTAACTTTGTCGCAGTATTGATCGATCATGGCCGCATGCGCTTTTTGCCTGAAATTGTGAACGAACTTGGGCTAGAACTAGATCGGCGTCTGGGTTTTACCGAGGCCGAGATTACAAGCGCTCGGGAACTAAGCGGCAATGAGCGTCGGACACTTGAGCAGCAAGTTGAAAGTCTCACCGGGAAAAAGGTGCGAGCGCGATATTCGCGTGATGGTTCAATACTAGGTGGCGCGGTGGTTAGGTTGGGGAGCACTATTTACGACGGATCGGTTAAAGGGCAGCTTGAGAGAATCCGGGAACAGCTGGCGAATAATTGAACAGCGGAGCTAACAGCTAAGAGCTGATTTATGGCACAAATCAAAGCAGACGAGATTACACAACTTATCCGGCAGCAGATCGAGAATTACGAGACCAAAATTGCCGTCGACGAAGTCGGCACTATCGTGAGCTTGGGCGACGGTATTGCCCGCGTCTACGGCCTCGACAAGGTTATGGCGGGCGAACTGCTTTCGTTTCCCCACGGGATTGCTGGTATCGCCATGAACCTCGAAGAAGCTCAGGTCGGGGTTGTGATCCTTGGCGATTACACCGAGCTCAAAGAAGGTGACGAGGTCAAGCGAACGGGCCGCATCATGAGCGTGCCAGTAGGAGAGGCTCTGGTAGGACGGGTTGTCGATGCGCTCGGACGCCCCATTGACGACAAGGGACCAATTTCAACGGATCAGTTCATTCCCATCGAGCGTATCGCACCAGGTGTTATCGATCGGCAGCCGGTGCGCGAGCCGATGGCTACCGGACTAAAGGCGATCGACAGCATGATTCCAATCGGTCGCGGCCAGCGTGAGTTGATCATTGGCGACCGGCAGACCGGTAAAACCGCGGTTGCGCTCGATACCATTATCAACAACAAGGGCAATGATCTGATTTGTATTTACAACGCCATTGGGCAGAAGAGATCTTCGATTGCACAGGTCGTAAAAATTCTTACTGACTACGGCGCGATGGATTACACGATTGTCGTCGCTGCGTCCGCATCTGAACCGGCGCCGATGCAGTACATCGCTCCCTACGCTGCTTGCGCTATGGGCGAATACTTCCGCGATACTAAGCGCCATGCATTGGTGATTTACGACGATCTCTCGAAGCATGCGGCTTCTTATCGCGAAATTTCGTTGTTGCTGCGCCGTCCTCCGGGACGTGAGGCTTATCCCGGGGACGTTTTCTATCTTCACTCGCGACTTCTCGAACGCGCGGCTAAAGTTAGCGATAAATTAGGCGCAGGTTCACTGACAGCGCTCCCGATTATCGAAACTCAAGCTGGTGACGTTTCGGCTTACATTCCAACAAACGTCATCTCGATTACGGATGGTCAGATTTTTCTCGAGACGGATTTGTTCAACAGCGGCGTGCGACCTGCTGTAAACGTCGGCATTTCGGTGAGCCGCGTTGGTGGCGCCGCGCAAATCAAGGCCATGCGGCAGGTTGCGGGAACCCTGAAGCTGGAGCTGGCGCAGTATCGCGAACTTGCAGCTTTCTCCCAGTTCGGGAGCGATCTGGACAAGGCTACGCAAGCTCAACTGAACCGCGGCCAACGGCTAGTAGAAATTCTTAAACAAAAGCAGTTTTCGCCTCTACCCTTCTCCAAGCAGATCTTAATCATCTTTGCCGGCACCAATAAATTGCTGGATGATCTCCCGGTCGAGCAAATCCGCGACTTCGAAGCGGCATTGTACGAGTATGTGGAGTCGAATAATCCAGGGCTGCTCCAGGCGATTATGGACAAGAAAGTTCTCGACGACGCTCTAAAGGCCCAGATCACCAAGGTCATCCAAGAAGCGAAAGAGATATTCGTTGCCGAGCGGAAGGCTGTTGAAGGGGATAAGGGAATGAAGCTGGAAAGTAAGCCTGCATCCGGAAGCGCTCAGCGAGAGCAGAAGAACGCTGCACCTGAGCCAGTTGGGGTCAAGTAAACGAGGAGCTTTAAGCTAGCAACAGCTAGCGGCTGTTCTTATGGCAAATATTCTCGACATTCGGCGGCGGATTCGCAGCGTAACCAATACGCGGCAGATCACCAAGGCCATGAAGATGGTCTCCGCTGCAAAGCTGCGTCGCGCACAGGATCGGGCTCTGTCAGCGCGTCCGTATGCGCAAATGTTGGCCAATGTTTTGAAATCTCTGGTATCGCGGACGGAAGTCTATGATCCGGAGACAGGGGAACCTAAGCATCCGCTGCTGGTGGCGCGTCCCGAGAAGAATGTTCTGTTAATTGTCGTCACCGGTGACAAGGGACTCGCGGGCGCATTCAATAGCAACATCCTCAAGGCTGCTTCGCGATTTATCGAGTCGAAGCGAGACAAGAACATTGAGATTGAGGCGATCGGCCGCAAAGGGCGCGACTTTTTGCGCCGGCGCTTTGCCGCGGCTGACCCGCGTAAGAAAGAATCGCAAGAGGTTCGGGCGACCATAATCGGCGAACACATCGGAGTATTAAACAAAGTCGAATATGGGACGGCCGCAGAGATCGCTGAGCACGCAATCGAGCGTTACGCGAATGAGGAAATCGACTCGGTTTATCTCGTCTATAACGAATTTAAGTCGGTGATCTCGCAGAAACTGGTAGTGGAACAAGTCCTACCCATCGAACATATTGGCGAGCCGGAAGTGCGCCAAGCCGAGGGCATGACGCAAAAGGAAAAAGAAGAGGCCGCCAAAGCAGCGCTGACTGGCGGCGTCGGCCTTCGTCCCCCGGACACTCACGAAATTGACGAGCGGGCCGCGAAGTTTGGCACGGCTCAAGTGGATTACATCTACGAACAGTCTCCGGAAGAATTGTTTCGATCCCTGTTGCCGAAGTACGTGGCTATTCAAATTTTCCATGGATTACTGGAGTCAGTTGCTGCCGAACATGCGGCCCGCATGACGGCCATGGAGTCTGCTTCAAAGAATGCGAGCAAAATGATTAGCTCGCTGACGTTGGCAATGAACCGGGCGCGCCAGGCGAAGATTACGACAGAAATTATCGAAATTGTAAGTGGAGCAGCGGCGGCACAATAACAAAGCACTCAGCATTTAGCACTCAGCGTTTAGCCAAACCGAGCAGCTGCTCAGGACTGAGTACTAAGCACTAAGCACCGAAAGCAGATCTAAAACATATGTCAGAAAACATTGGACACGTAGTTCAGATTTCCGGTCCCGTCGTGGACGCGCAATTTACGGAAGACACAGTTCCGCCAATTTATGAGGCGCTCCGAGTCACAAGCGAGGGATTCAACGTACCGTCGCCTATCAACGTGGTACTCGAGGTGGAGCAGCACCTGGGCGAAGGCCGTGTGCGCTGTGTTGCGATGGAAGCGACTGAAGGCATGGTGCGTGGCATGAAGGTGATCGATCTGGGCGGCCAGATTTCCGTCCCAGTGGGACACGGCACGCTGGGGCGTGTGATGAACGTCATTGGCGAGCCCGTGGATCAGCTGGGCCCGATTCAGGCCAAGGAAAGAATGCCTATCCATCGTCCAGCGCCTCCCTTTGATGAACAAGCCACTAGCTCTGAAATGTTCGAAACTGGCGTTAAAGTTGTCGATCTGATCCAGCCGTTCTTGAAGGGCGGAAAAATTGGACTATTCGGTGGCGCT
>JAOAPG010000306.1 GCA_025462785.1 Acidobacteriaceae bacterium | reverse complement strand
AGACCTGCAAAACATCCGAGTCATGCGAGGTGGCAAGCCCGTCCTCGACAACTTCGGCCTACGCATCGAGGCTGGTGAGCATGTGGCCGTTCTTGGTCCGAAGGGTTGTGGTAAGTCCACCCTGATCAAGACTCTTATCCGCGAGTGCTACCCAGTGTCTCGAAAAGAATCTTCCATGACGATTCTCGTAAATGAGAGTTGGAATGTATTTGAATTGCGAACCATGTTGGCTTGACTGGCAGACGAGCGTCAGCAGTTTCGGCTACAGCGGTCGGCGCATGCTTGGGTGTTGCACGCTCTTTCGTGGAAACATTTTGGGCCGGGGAACTAGTGAGGCATAAACTTACCGCGACTAGGGCAAAGATAGCTCGGCACAAGGAGTCCTCCCGCTTCGATTCGGGACTGTAGCAATCAGAGTGTCTGGGTGCCAAACAGATAAATCGACCTGGATCTTTTCGCGCGGGCTACTTGGACGATACGGAAACTGGCACACTCGGTTCGTCTTCACCCTCTGTAGCTTGTGCCTTAAAATCCTTCGTCTTGAAATCTCGCAGCGACAACTCGAGTCCTCCGAAGTCGGGATGATCGTTGTGATCCAGCGTAAACGCGATGTCGAGACTGTCCCCAGGAAGGAGTTTTGCTTGCTCGAAGGACTCTGCCATGCGCCAGCCCAGGGCGTTGTACGAGATTGACTTTTTCCAACTACCATTTCGACGGGATAGAGCCGCGGAATCAGGATGACAGCGCGGCGTGGCCAACGCGGCAGCTTCAGTCAAATCGCCATTTTCGCCGTCTTTCTCTAACGCCGCGCCCAGTCTCAGCTTCACGTGCTTGTCTTTTATCACTCGAACAGGTGTCATCATTCGCACGTTCCGAGCCGAGAACACCGGTTCCGGATTTCCCATTCCGAAAGGCTCCAGCCTCTTCAGCGCTTGAAACAACTCTGGAGTGATTTGATCCAAGGCAAGCTCCGTGTCCACCACAAGTATTGGTTCGAAATCGGCGATGGATAGACGTTCGCGCGCATACCGATCGAGATGAATCCGTAGCTCCGGCAGGTTTGCAGCTGGCAATGAAAACCCCACAGCGTGCGCGTGTCCACCAAAGCGACTGAAGAGTCCGCTACAAGATTCAAGCGCATTTAATAAATGAAACGCCCTGATGGATCGTCCCGAGCCGTGAGCTACCTCACCGTCGCGCGAAATCACCAGAGTCGGACGCCCCCAGCGCTCAACTACCCGCGTCGCTGTGATTCCAATCACTCCGCGATGCCAACCGTCTCCGTCGATCACAATGCAAAATGCATCGCGCATCGCAGGCTCTTCCTCAAAACGCAAATTGATTGCGTCCAGGATGCGGCGTTCTTCTTCCTGCCGCTCCGAGTTGAGTTGGTCGAGTTTCTTTGCAATCTCAATCGCCCGCTGCGAGTCTTTCACGCTAAACAATTCAATTACGTCGCGGGCGATGTCCATTCGACCGGCCGCATTGATTCGGGGAGCGATACGGAACCCGACTTCACCGGAACTAAGAGGACGCCCACTTAATTTGGCGACATCAAGCAAAGCCTTGAGGCCGGGATTCACCGCCGATCGCAAAGCTTCTAATCCCAGTTTGGCGAACACGCGATTCTCGCCGATGAGCGGCACGGCATCTGCGATGGTTGCGATCGCAACAATTTTCATGAAGGACATCAGCAGCTGAGATTGATCTCTGCGCGCCAACCGACGCTCCATCAGGGCGTGGGCAACTTTGAACGCCACACCTGCGCCACAAATCGCCTTGCAGGGATACTCACATCCTGGCTGGTTCGGATTTAACACTGCCAAAGCATGCGGCAAACCATCTTGCCCGGGAATGTGGTGGTCGGTGACGATGAGGTCGACGCCCAACCGTCGCGCCGTTTCCGCCGCAGCGAAGGCACGAATACCCGCATCGACACTGATGACCAGACGAATGCCTTCCACTGCCGCACGTTCGATTACGTCGCCGCGTAGATCGTAGCCTTCACGAATGCGATGCGGCACATGGAAATCAGGAGTTCCACCGCACAACTCAATTGCCGTTTTTAAAACAATGACAGCAGTTGTTCCATCGACGTCGTAGTCGCCATAGATCAGAATCCCCTCTTTGCGTTCGATCGCCGCCTCGATCCGGTCAATTGCCACCCTCATACCGGTCATGAGATAGGGAGAGTGCAGATGCGAAAGCAACGGGGCAAGAAAAGAAGCTGCAGCTTCAGGCTGATCAATACCACGGATCGTCAACAAGTGAGCCACAGTACGGGCCAGCTTTGGATCGTTAAGATGGAGCGAAGAGTTTGAGCGCAACTCGGCAGCGAGGGATTCCACCTTTGCAGCATTCGCTGCCCTACCTGTCCATTTCATTAATCGGTACTCGTCAACTCACAAAATGCGCTTGAACAAAAGAGCACAAGCATCTTGCCGGGCATGTCGCACAATAGTAAAAGATCACGCGCTTTAGGAGTAGGACTGTGTATGCGAATTCGGCAAGACGCAGAATAGACTAGAAATAAAATCATTTTCGATATTAGAATCCGCCGTATGTTTTGGGAATTGAAATCTGTCGTCGAGGGCATCAAAGGCGAATACCGGGGTTGGCATAAATTCAAACAAGCTACAGGTGTTTGGCCTATATACTCGATGCTGGCTGGCATTTTCTCAATTCCTGTATGTTTTGCATCGGTTGTGTACTGCATTGTGCCCGCCTTAGAAACTGGGCGCCTCCCCATTGTCTACACGTCACTGTTCGCTGCCATAAGTCTTGGCGATGATTTGGTATGGAGTTCGGGTCTGCGCACGGAACATAGACGTAGCGAGGGTACAACGACGCAGTACGAAATCCATTCCCATCAAGAGCCTCGAAAAACTAATTCGCTAGGGAATCATTGCTGGCAATGCTTAGATTAGAATTAACTTTCGTCGTCTTGATCTGACCCATCGATAGGAATGCCGCCGAAGTCTTCTGCAAATTCCAGTAGTCGTTGATAGCGCTCGTACCATTCGGTCGCGGCCTCGTAGACCATCATCACACCCTGATACGCAAACCCTAGTTGCACGAATCCGGTCTTTCCTCGATAAGTACCGAGCCAACGCGCATCTTCCACATCTTCGTCGCTGGTAAGCTCGGCGCTGCGCAGGCTCTCGATCATGGCGTCGAGTTCATCCTTGACCAAACGCCACGAATCCATGGTAACGAAAGGCGCGCCGGAGGCCTTGGCGAGTTCCACGAAATCTTTCCAGCTGTCAGGATTGTCGTTGTCCTGCGTCTTCCACATGACGCTTTGCACTTCGTCATAGTCGACATAGCCATGAAAGCGCCGCATGCCATGACCTTCAATGAAGGCAACCATGTCGTCTTTGAGGCTGACGAGATCGTCTGGAAAAGGAGACATCAAAAGCTCTTGGGCTATTGTAAGGCTTTCCGATTTTAGCTACTAGCAGCCGAGAACTCTCGACGTGGGCTCCACCGAGGAACGCTCGTTCGTTATGCTACACTACTTGTTTCACGAGAACATTCGATCCGCCTCATGCTGCTTTCCAAAGAATATGTAGGGTATTTAGCCCGCGAAGTCACAAAAAAACTGATCGCCGCTGAAACCATCGAGACTAAGGCCGTTGCCACAGTCACTGAGAAGGTCCACGCCACGATTCTGGAAGAACTCTCTCTTGAGGACCGGATCAACGACGAAGTGCGCGTCATTCTGGAAGCTTATTCCGAAGAGATGAATCGATCGGGCGCCAACTATCAGGAGATGTTTCGCAAGGTGAAAAGCGAATTGGTTCGCAAGTACAAGGCGGTGCTGTGAGAGTAAGCCGCGATAAAGTAAATAAAGTGGCTCACGCGTTAAGTGACGCGCTGGCCGATATGCCGGAAGTGGAGTTCGTGGAAGACCGCAATACGGTTCGTCTCGAAATCCGCAAGATTTTGGAAGACCTTCTCAATCATGAAGAGAAGATAGACCAGGCAGCTCGGCACAAGATCGAAAACCAGAAGCGCACGATTCTGGAAGGCAGCCAGGAATGGGATATTTTGTATCGCAAGTACTACAACGAAGAAGTCAAAAAGCTGGGGATCTAGGAACACTCCTAAATACCAGTCCTTTCCTTTGTAAATTTTCTTCAACTTTTTTGGAACTCTGGGGTTAGCATTGCTGGATTACACTCCCAGAGGTGTCCTATGCCCATCCCCAAGGCAGTCATTCTCTCGTTAGTGGCGTTGATTCTGAGTCTTTCCCTCTCTCTGATTGCGCAAGAATCTTCGGAGCCCGCATTCGCGCAAGTCAGTCCTCGGCCAATACAAGGGCCTGGCCCGCGAGCCGGGCAGCGCGCCAGACAGGAGCCCCTGCTGGCAGGAAGCGGGCGTATCGAAAGCTGCCATGGAACAGCGCCGCTCGATTGAGCAAGGTGTTCGGGGGCAAATCGCGTCGGTCTGCGCCAACTCTTCTCTGACGCCGCAACAGAGGCAGCAACAAATACGGCAGATCCACGAGCAAGCTCGTCAACAGCTCGAGGCATTAATTTCTCCCCAACAACAAGAAGCGATTAAATCTTGCCAGGCCTCGCGTGGGCACGCTGGGGGAGGCGTTCATGTCGGCGGTGGCGGTCCTGGAATGGGTCCCTGTGGCGAAATGCCTTCGGCAAAATCAGGAACGCCGCAGCCCGCCGGGTCGAGCGCATCATCGCAACCTTGAGAAGTTAGTTGATCGTTTTCGGCTTGATCCTTGCTCTCTAGTTGTCTTTCTTGAGGGATACAGCTTTGGCTATCCGCTCTGAACCTGCGACAATTATTTGTTGCCGCAGATCAGTCATATTTCCGCTCTTGTTAAGCAATCCGCCCACGACGCTGGTTTCGAACTTTCCGGCATCGCGCCCGTTGAGGACTTCCCTGAGCTGTCCTATTTTCCTCAGTGGATTGCGGCTGGACATGCCGCGGAAATGAAGTACATGGAATCCAAAGATCGAAATGGAAAACTGAAGCGGGCGTCCTTGAAATCCACCTTCCCTTGGGCGCGCAGTGTGATTGTTTGCGCAATCAATTACAACACTGCTCATCCTTATTCGACTGAAGAACGCAATCCGCAAAACGGCTGGATAGCACGCTACGCTTGGGGGAGCGAAGACTATCACAATGCGGTGATGCGCCGGCTTCGAACCGTCGAGAGCCGATTACTCCAAGAACATCGCATCGCATCGGGAGAATCTTGTGAGTGTGGCAGAGAGCTACAAACTCGCTGCTACGTCGATACCGGTCCGGTAGTCGAGCGCGTCTACGCCAAATATGCGGGCATTGGTTGGACCGGGAAAAACACCTGT
Organism: Acidobacteriaceae bacterium; assembly: GCA_025462785.1. GTDB lineage: Bacteria > Acidobacteriota > Terriglobia > Terriglobales > Acidobacteriaceae > JAOAPG01. The sequence goes on along the minus strand of JAOAPG010000306.1, from coordinate 5,848 downwards.
CTTCTGAATCAGAAAATGGGCTCGTGGTTATTTCTCGGCGTCATTCTCACTTCGTTGGAACTCGCACCTGATCTACCTGCCGCTGACCGCTGCGGCACGTGCACTCGGTGCATCGATGCCTGTCCCACTGATGCGCTCATCGCACCTTATAAACTCGATTCCAATAAATGCATTTCATATCTGACAATCGAAAAGCGCGGCGACATTCCAGAAGAGATGCGCGCGGGTATCGGACGACAAGTCTTTGGTTGCGACATCTGTCAGGACGTTTGCCCCTGGAACCGAAAGGCGCCCGCTTCATCTGCGCAAGAATTTCAGCCACACGCGGAACTGGTGAATCCTGCGCTCGAGTGGTTGGCCGAAATCAGCGAAGAAGACTTTCGGGAGAAGTTTCGGACTTCGGCGATCCGGCGGAGTAAACGAAGCGGGCTTCGCCGTAATGCCTTAATAGCGATGGGCAACAGTGGAGAGGCAAGGTTCTTGACGAAATTGCAAAGGCTCACGAATGACGAAGATCCTGTAGTCGCCAAAGCCGCGCGATGGGCAATCAGCCAGCTAAAGAACGACAAACACCCTGAGTTTCGGCAATCAACCCCGTGTTAGCATCGTCTCATCTGAAAGCACGCTTTGCAGGTTTAACGATGATCCGCTCCAGGCGCTGGCGGCAACGATATCTTCCCGCCATTCTCTTTTGCGGTTTGCTCGCTCTACCTCTTCAAGCCGCAGACAAGCAGGCACAATGGATCCGCGTCAGCTCAGATCACTTTTCCATTGTGACGGACGCCGGTGACAAAAAAGGACGCGAGGTCGCGGTTCGCTTCGAACAGATGCGCGCTGTTTTTGGACAACTTCTGTCGAGGAGCAAATTGAAGATGCCAGAGCCCCTAGAGATTATTGCGCTCAAGTCCGACAAGGAATACGCGCAGATTGCGCCTTTGAAGGACGGCATGGCAATAACTGCTCCTGGCTTTTTTATTCCCGGAGAAGATCGCAACTATATTGTGCTGAATTTATTTGAAGAAGAAAGCTGGCGGGCCGTAACCCACGAGTTCGCTCATTTGCTTTTGAACTACAACTATCCACCCGTCCAGCCGTGGTTCGATGAAGGTTTCGCGGAATATTTTTCTTCCATTCGCGTAGACAACAAGCAGGTCGAAATCGGACTCGATCCCGAACTTGGTCTGGCCTGGCACACCGATGTTGTCGGGAATCAAAGTCAAATCAAAGATCCTCCCCGGCCCCTCACTGAATTGCTCAGTCCGGCCGTGTGGCTGGCATTGCCCGATCTGTTCAGCATGAAGCATCACATGGAGAATTTTCACGAGGGCACCCATCACACGCTTTTCTATGCGCAATCGTGGATGACGGTGCACTATCTGCTGAATAAAAACAAGCTGCAACAAACTGGCGTCTACTTCGATTTGGTCGAGAATCAAAATGTTCCCGTAGAGCAGGCCGTTCAACAGGCTTTCGGCATGACCGTGGCACAGTTTGATCAGGCCGTGAAAGATTACTTCCACTCCCTTGGCCCTCTTTTTGAAGCGTTGGATGCCTCTAAAGATTCGACTGCTACTGCTCCCGGCGGACAAGTCTACTTTTCCCCAGCTCCCATTTCTGGCGACGACATTGGTACGAGCTATCGCCAAATGCCTTTCGCTGAAGGACAAGCTCTGCTCGCGGAAATGACCGTGCGAGTACCCGAGCACCGCGACCAGGCCGTCGGGCAGTTGCAAGCATTATTAGCTGATCCTAAGACGGAAAACGCCATTGCATATCGCGCCCTAGCCTGGGATCACATGCAGAGGCGTGAACCTACGGAAGCAGTCGAAGAGCTCAACAAAGCTTTAGACATTGATGCGAAAGATCCTTGGGTGCGCTATGAGCTTGCCTTGCAAACCTATCGCACTGCGCAAACCGATACGCATTTCCCAGGGCTTCCGAATATGATGCAGGATTTGCAAATCGTCCTCGACTGGGATCCCGATTTCGCCGAAGCCTACAACATGTTGGCGATGGGCAGGTTGGCGGGCGGAGGTGCGCACTCAGCATTGACTGCCATCAAGCTTGCCGTGCAACTGAACCCCCGTAGCGAACGGTATCTACTCAATATGGCCAACATTGAGATTGCGCTGAAGCAGTGGGAAGCGGCCACAGCATTGCTTGAACGCCTGAAGACTAGCCAGAATCAGCAAATCGCGCATTTCGCAAAGAAAGATTTGGCCGATCTGCCCACTATCAAGAAATATGGCATTCTGCCTCAAGAAGAGAATACCTCTGGTTCGTCCACAACATTGACGCCCGAACATCCGCAAGCGAATGCCCAGCCAGACGAATCTTCAGAGGAAGCAGCAAGTGTGCCCTCGCCGAAACCTCCTGCTGAAACTCCACCTGATAAGCGGCCGCTAAAATTTCTCAAGGGAAGCCTGGTACGCGTCGACTGCTCACAAAGTCCGGCTGCAGTTCTTTCGATATTTAACGGAACCAAAGTGGTCAAACTGCGTACGGAGAACTACTCGGCTCTGGTTATATTAGGATCCGAAAAATTCTCCTGCGACTGGAAGCATCTGCAGATGAGCGTGAACTACAAACCAGGTGGAAAGTCCGACGGAGACCTGGTCTCGCTCGAAATTCAGTAAACGGCTTATACGCCAATCCATCTCGTTCACTTGTTTAGAACTGCGTTGCCAATCAGTAAGATTTAAACGAATGAGCAAAAAATCGAATTCCAATCAAAGCTTCCCTCGCAAACACTCGTTAAGCATCGCCTCTATCGCAATCCTTCTATTGTGGATTGTTTTGTACGTTTTCTCTGACCCCAGCACTCACCTCGGCTCATTTTTCGGAAATGCCATTTGCCGATTGGACGGGTGTCGTCGTGACCGTGCTTGCCACCAAATACATGTATGAAAAAGGTTCCGCGGAAAGCCGCAAACCTCCACGGGGATTTTTAAGTCCTTTGCGTGAGAAACTGCGCGACCATTCGCTAAGCATCTTCTTGGTGATTACCGGAGTGGGGTGGGTGATGCTTTACCTCAAGATGAATTCCGAAGCCAAGTGGGGGCAGGTAGTGGGAAACATCGTTTCCGAATGGACGCAGATATTTGGACTGGTATTGCTGACCAAGAAGCTGATCGAATCACACTCAAAAGAAAGCAGCCACTGAAAACTTCGCGCCAGCAAAAAACCCTCCCGGGGAAGTTTGGGAGGGTTTTGAAAGTTGTTGTAGTTTTATCCGCGACTGACGTTGCCCGCCTGGAAGCCTTTCGGTCCCTTGAGCAAATCGAACTCCACGGTTTCGCCTTCATTCAGCGTGCGATAGCCGTTCTCCTGAATCGCAGAGAAGTGCACAAACACATCTTCTCCGGTAGATCGCTGGATAAAGCCATAGCCCTTCGCCCCATTGAACCACTTGACCGTTCCCTTTTCTCTCACAAGTTACTCCTTTCGTTCTGGCCTGAATTGAATCCCGATCTCTGGGAAGCCGAAGCTTCTAACTACCCCCTCAGAGAGCCGGAAAACCCCAACAACTGGATGCGTCAGAGAGCATGCGACGCTGTTGCAACAGAAAAGACCCCTGAGTTTTACGCCGACAAAAGAAAGTACGGCGCAAAGCTCCGGGGCCCATTGTTGTCGCGCGAGTTTCGACTGCAATACTTAACATCCACTGACAACCTGCGAATCTCGTTGCTTGCGATTGCAACGAGCACAAAATAATATTCAGGAACTTTCCTTCTGGCAAGAGGATAATTTCGATTTATTAAAACCTTTGGGCTGAACGCTGCAACGCCGAAATACAATCGGGCACGTTGGTAATCTACGGCATGAGCCAGGTCTATGATTCCCTCGCAAGCGCTTGATATTATTGGAATTCTTGAACCAACCAATTACATCGACCGCTCCAGTTGGGACGTTGGACCACCGCGCCACGAGAACTGGACTCCAGTCCAGTGCCATTTCTACCCTGAAATACTTGTTACGCACCGAGGTACATACGTTTGCGTTCTCGGTAGCCGCGAATGCCATCCTTTCTTTTTTCCCGTTTGTATTGTTGCTGATGACGCTGATCCAGCGGGTATTTCATTCGCCCGCCATGTACAACGTAGTCGTGCAATTGCTGCGGGATTCATTGCCCACAGGCCAGGAATTTGTGATTCGCAATCTGAACGCACTCGTTGGCGCAAGGCACCGCGCCCAAATATTCTCCATCGCGATGCTTCTCATAACCTCCACCGGAATCTTTATGCCTTTGGAAGTGGCCTTGAACCGGATTTGGCGCTTTCCCGAGAACCGCTCTTACTTAGGCAACCAATGCATTTCGCTGGGTTTAGCATTCGCCTGCGGAATCCTCGCTTTGCTTTCCGTCGCGCTTACAGCCGGAAACGTTGTCTTGCTGCGATTCCTGACGTTCGGTCGTGCCATGTTTACCATTCAGCTCGCCGGATTTATCGTCATGAAGATCTTCGCGATAGCCGCCAGCATTGGCATCTTCTTCCTAATTTACTGGCTATTGCCCAACGGAAAGGTGCCGCCGCGGGCTGTATTGCCCGCAGCGGTAATCATGGGACTTCTGTCAGAGATCCTCAAATACACTTACATTCTCGCCCTGCCGCGTCTGAACTTCCAGGAAGTCTACGGGCCATTTGCACTGTCAGTAAGCCTGATGTTCTGGGCATTTCTGTCCGGATTACTGCTGCTCACAGGCGCGAATTTGTCAGCGCAGCGGCACAGCCGTGAACATCCTCATCATCTCTGAAGATTTGTACGAATGTTCGGAAACAAGTTGCCCTCCAATTCCCATTCCGGGGACATTGTGAGGACAATGACGACGCGCAGAACTCTCGGACTGCAATTTAACACTTATGAAACATCGGCTGATTATGATAACGATTTAGCTACTACCACGGAGGATCGAATGGCTGCGCCCCGCTTTTTGCGATTCGCCTTGCCACTGCAAGTGGCCGCTGTTTGCTATCGGCGAGCAGGCGAATCCGTTGAGTTCCTCCTGGTGAACACAAACGGGGGCGGCAAATGGACTTTTCCCAAGGGCGCCCCTGAACGCTCCATATCACATAGCCAAGCGGCGGAAAAAGAAGCTTCCGAAGAGGCTGGCGTGCGCGGACATATCGAGCCCCGACACTTTCATCTGTATCTCTATTCCAAAGGTGTCTTCTGGAAGCCGCCGGGCGTGCGGGAGTTTGTGGTCAAAGCGTTCCTGATGGAAGTGGCCGAAGTGGGCCACGTTCACGAGCGGGATCGCAACCCTACGTGGTTCTTGCCGGAGAATGCTAGAAAAATCTTGGCCAAAGGCCGTGAAGTGAAGTATGCAAAAGAAATACAGGCTGTCGTGGATCGGGCGCTTGAAGAAATTGGAGTTGTGAAAGCGATGGCAGCAAGGTAAATAGCCCACATTTCAGATTGCCCCCCCAGAATCGCAAGACCCTCCGCATAAATCCTCAGAGCTACATGGATTTTTAAATGGTGTGATTTCCTCATTTCACCCAAACAGATAGGTTCTCAACCTCAAACGCCACGGCAATGCATCCAATCCACGCGCAATAGTAGGCGCGAAAGCGGACCGTGTCTCCAATGCGCTCGTGGAGATGAGTCTCGCTTCATTGCCCGAGTAGACACAGAAATCGCCAGAAAGGGGCTTTCATGGCATCGAAAATCGGCATTCCGCACACACAGGTTCACCGTCTGACTAGACAATTCCTTGAGCCTGCCCAAGACATTCTGGTGGTCGGCATTGGTTTAACGCTTTTCGGACTTATGGTGCGCACAATTGCCTGGCTGATGGTTCAGATTTTCAAGCCTGCTTTGGATTTTCGCCAAATAATCGCCGAGGTGC
>JAOAPG010000297.1 GCA_025462785.1 Acidobacteriaceae bacterium | reverse complement strand
AAGGCATTGGGACCCGATCCGCCAACCGTTGCGGGCATTCCACTGACCCGGCGGTGGCTCATACCGCAGGCACTCCGTCCGAAACTGTATTGGGACCACCCTGTGATGTCAGCGGAAGAAATTCGTGTGCGAACTCAAACCGTCTGGGACAACTTTTATAATTGGGAATCAATTTAGAGGCGATCTCGATTTATTAAGTCATGGCGAGGCCGCTTGGCATTCCTCCTCATCTCCAAAATTTATCGTCAGATGTACGCGGATACAGGGATCGCTACTGACAGTGCACGTGTAAGCCGTTCAGCGCGATGGGCGCGGTGGCTGGCTAAGCCTAGCCGACATCTATTCGCAGGTCGACCGATGCCAGCCCTCAAAGTGCCGGTCAGTTGCGCCCGAGTAAGTGATTGATGAAAAGATTTCGACTATGCCTCAATCCGCGATTGCGAGCGCCGGACCAGAGGTAAACTAGCGTGTTATGCGCAAGCGCCCTATCGCGCCGATTCAGCAGGATGCTCCGCTTAGCGATCAAGGATGGCTGGATCTCGACAGTGCAGCCGTGGTCGAGGTCACATCGGAACAGAAGGAATATCCAGTCGAGTCTGCGCTGATCGCAGGAGAAATGCGGGGCTGGCGTGCCTCCGATTCTGGCGCTCAAACGATCCGGCTAGTCTTCGATAAGCGCCAAAGACTCACACGTATCTCGCTCGCCTTCGAAGAAACCGAGACAGAGCGTACCCAGGAGTTCGTCTTGCGATGGTCCTCGGATGGCGGACGCACGTTTCGAGAAATTGTGCGCCAGCAGTGGAATTTCAGTCCCCCAACGACAACACGCGAGGTCGAGGAATATCAGGTTGAACTCTCGAATGTCACCGTTCTTGAATTGGTCATTGTGCCTGACAAGAGTCAAGGTTCGGCTCGGGCCTCGCTCAAGAGTCTGCGCCTGTCTTGACTCCGTGCTGCGCGCAGGAAGGGAGCGAAACGAAAGCGCCACAGACTCCGTTTAGAGTTCGTGGGACTTTTATGAAACAGCCGTACATGATTGGGGCGTTTTGCACGGAAGGCACTCATGAGAGAGTTTAATCTGCACTCGCTTAGGGCGTTTAACTCATCGGCAGAGTGCCACCTTCACACTTCTCCTCTTCCTAGTTAATACAGCACAGGCTTTAGAGGGACTGCCAAGGTTCTCTAAGTCATTGAAAGTTCGCAAAGCCACGGGTACAGCTACCGCCGTCCAGAGCTGCTACGAGTAACGCGGGCCTCAGCTTTAAAGCTGCGGAAACAAGTCGAGCGTTTTGCGATCTACTTCCAACGCGAGTTCGATTACCCAATTCAGGAGTTTGCGGCTAAGGAGAAACGGCCGTACACGGCATATCTGCTATCAGAGCGCAAGCGCCGTGTCTGGATAGGAGCGTGCTGCTTTCGACCGCAGAGCGGTATCTCTGCCCTCGATGGGGCGACGTTGCGTTGGATCTGGCTCCATCCCTATTACCGTATGAAAGGTATCTTGACCGAGGTGTGGCCGAAGCTGAGGGCCGAGCATGGAGATTTCTTCATCGAGCCACCACTCTCACCCACTATGCTGCACTTCTTGCGGGAGCACAACCGCGATTCTCAGTTTTACGATTTCTATCGAGACGTCAGGTAGAAAGAAGGGCCATACCCATTGCCTGGATACGGCCCGTTCCCAACAGCTCCAGGTGATCTGCAATAACGTCCCTCCCCGAGTTACGTTAGGGCAGTCGCGTCAATCATCCATAGATTGTCGCCGCGTGTCTGTACAGTAGTTTACTTAGCCCAAGACAGACCTTTTGTGTTCCCCAAAAGTTGCGCTGATACGAAAGCCGGACGCTGCGACACATAGCCCCTCGCATTTATCTTTAAAGTGGCGCGTCCGGCACACCTAAATATTGGCACTGACAATGCCGATGTAAGCTGCTTATTTTGCCGGGTTAGGACTGCCCAGAGTCACGACTCGAGGTGCCGCGCACACTGTGCGGACGGTTCTTGGCTAGGTGCTCCTCGGCTAGCTGCTCAAGTTCGTGGCTTATTTCTTGAAGCCGCGTCCATCGTGTTTGAAACGGTCCACGTCCAACCCCATTTCTCGTTGGTTTCTCTTGCTCGTTCTTTGCACCAATGGTTTCGACTTCCTTCAACAGCTCTAAGATGCGCTGACGGATAAGGTGATCTTCCATACACGCTGATTCCCACGATTTAATGAACGGTCCCCGCTATCTACCTGCTTGGGGTTGAGGCGCTCCTGTTTTGCGTGAGTAAGTTCTGTCATTTACTTTTCCTGATGCATGGGTTGAGTTTTCGGCGCTTCATTCGGACTATGGGACAGCGCAAAAAACACGAGCGCAGTCAGAATGATTCCTATTGCAATAACCACCAGAGTTGGGCTGCAACGTTTTCCCGCCAGCATCGCACTCACCACCTTTGATTGCAGGGCGGAACACAGATTCCCACGCAAGGTTAGATCAATCGATACGGTACATCGTGTATTGGCCTGAGATAAGATTTCATCTCTCTTCGCAGCGCATGCACCTCTGTTTACCTTTTGGTTGTAACGGACTAGGATTGAACCATTCGAGAGGAACTCCGACGTGGATCGTACCCGAGTTTTGCTGGTCGACGATCACATTGTTCGAATGGGCGTCGGTCGCATTTTATCCTCCGCTCCCGGCTTTGACATTGTCTGCGAGACTGCGAACGGAGAAGACGCAACACGAAAGCTCAGGAACATCTCCCGGATGTAGTTCTTCTCGACATCAGCCTGCCGCGGATTAACGGCATCGAAGCTGCCCGCGGCATCCGTGCAGTCTCGCCCCTCTCGCACGTCATCTTCATGAGTGAGCATGATTCGAGCAATATGGTCAAAGAAGCTTTTCTCGCAGCGGTAACGGATAT
>JAOAPG010000292.1 GCA_025462785.1 Acidobacteriaceae bacterium | reverse complement strand
TCAATAACGCCCCAATGGGTCGGATTTCAAGGCTATTACCCCTGTTGAGCGGCAGAAGATGTGCCTCCGAACATCCTATGCAACTCATTGAGAATATTAAGGCCGTTGCCATGGCCAAGACTTTAGTCATGGCCTTGATAGTCATGTGCAAGACTGATATCATGGCCATGACATTATGCCCAAGTCACACAAACCCGAACAACAATACGAGAATCAGCTAGCCCAAATGCTGCGAGACTCTGGCTGGGAAGTTTTTCCGCGCCCGCACGCTCCTGGCCAAGCAGACCTAATCATCAAGAGGGACAATTTGGAGTACGCCGTAGAGTTAAAACGAGCCCCCGAATCTCGGCGCGATCGGGTCGTGCCCTTGCTTGCGGAAGCCATCCTCCAAGCACAAGCTTATGCTCACAAAATTCCTCCAGCTCGTCCCTTAGCGATAATAGCCTCGCCCCACCTGTCCCCCGCTGTCGTCGACCAGGCAATCGAATTTCAACAAGCTCATGCCAGCGATGTTGCCGTCGGATTCTTTGATGATCGTGGATTCCGAGTCTTCCGGGCTCCAGGGCTTGAATCGTTGAACTCCTCGTCGCCAGAAATTCACCGGCGGAAATCCCCAATCCCAGAATTGAACTCTTACCCCCTGTTCTCGGACCTGGGCCAGTGGATGCTCAAAGTGCTTCTCGCGCAACACATCGAACCTCGATTCCTGCGCGCTCCCCGGCTCAAGATTCACAATGCCTCCGAGTTGGCCGTGGCAGCCGGCGTCTCTCAAGTCAGCGCCTCGCGTCTCGTGCGTCAACTCGAAGCCGAGGGCTTCCTCGACCGCTATGCAGAGCAACTGAAGCTGGTGAGAGTTCAGGATCTTCTTGAGGAGTGGCAGGCTGCGGAACGCAGAGCCTTCAAGGAAATCTCCTGTCGCTGGATCATTCCAGGTCACGGTCGCAAACAATTCGAATCCGCGCTCCGTGATTATCAAGCCCATTACTTCCCTCAGGATTCACCCGACAGCTCCGGCAATGTCAATTCACCACGCGTTTGCCTGGGGCTCTTTGCCGCGGCTGAGGCTCTTGGCTTAGGCTTCGTGCACGGAGTTCCGCCGGTGCTCTATGTCGAGCGCATTGAGCCTGAATTGATACAACAGCTTGGAATCTCTAAGGAAAGGGCCGAACAACCCGATCTTTACCTTCGGATCCCCGCTCACAAAGAATCGATCTTTCGCGCTGCGGTTGACCGGAAAGGCGTACCAGTGTCGGACGCTCTGCAGGTGTGGCTCGATGTATCGAACCACCCTTCTCGGGGGAAGGAACAAGCCGATCGCATCCGTGAGCAAATTCTCAGTCCACTGCTTAGGCAATGAATGACGGCACTATAATGAAAACACCATAAGCAACGAAGTCCACAATCCTGATATCGATGGCCTATCCAAGCTGCTTGAGGCCCTCGACCCTTGGCTTCCGCAAATCGTCATCGTTGGCGGGTGGGCACACCGCCTCTTCCGGTCTCATCCCCTCGCACAAGCGGTTCAATACGAACCGTTGCTCACCTTGGATACCGATGTCGCATTACCTGTCAGGCTTGAAGTCCGAGAACAGGACCTGCGAGATCGCTTAGCCAGCGCGGGTTTCAAAGAGCGCTTCCTGGGCGAACATCAGCCTCCAGCCACGCACTACCGGCTCGGTGATGAGGAGGGTTCTTTCTACGTCGAATTCTTGACCCCTCTTATCGGAAGCGAACATGATCGGGAGGGAAATCTTCGCGCAACAACTCGGGTGGCAGGAGTCACATCACAGAACCTACGCTACGTGGACCTCCTGCTGGCCTCGCCGTGGAAGGTCGAGTTGTCTCGAGCGAACGGATTTCCTTTTGAAGGTCCGAAGCAGATCCGGATCGCACATCCGACTCGTTTCATGGCACAAAAGCTATTAATCCACGATCGGCGGGAGCGACGCTCTCGTGCAAAGGACATTTTGTACTTGCACGACACGATTGAACTATTTGGCGCTTCGCTCGATGTACTCGGAGAAGAGTGGGAGCTGGCGGCAAAACCGGAGCTTTCTGAGAGCGCAATTCGCACCGTCGAGGCCTCTGCTGATGCGGTGTTTTCGAAGGTAACAGACGATATAAGAGGTGCGGCTCAAGCGGCTGCAGGGCGCGCCCTCACACCGGAAAGAATTCAGGAATTGTGTCGAGCCGGCCTGAAAGCTGTGTTTGGAACTGCGACTCTTCATAAGCCCTGAAGCCATAACACCATATTTCTCGCAGCGGGAAGTTTCGAAAGACAAATCGCAACTGCTTTCCCAACCTCTTCTGAAGCGCTTTGACGATCGGGTATGCATGTCCACAGTGAGAACATTCGTAGTCGCCATATTCGACCAAAGTAACCGCGGCGTCGGCGGGACCTTGGGAGTGGTCAGCAGGTCCGACTGGCACTTTCAGCGTTGCCATAACAACCTCACTTCGGAAGACTATCGAGCGCTTCGAGAATCCCGTCGGCGCCCGGGTTGACCGCGATCGGAGAGACATAGCTCCAGCTAATGGTCCCGTTTTTATCGCTGACGAAGAGCGCGCTCTCGGAGACTCCTTCTCTGTCGCGGAATGCTCCGTAAAGCCTCGACACAGCGCCCTTGGGTTCGAAATCAGTAAGCAATGGAAAGTGGAGCTTGTGATCGCGTGAAAATGCGGCGTGGCACCAAACACCGTCCACGGAAATCCCCATCAACTCGGCGTTGAATCCGTGAAACTCGGGCAGGATTTCGTTATAGAGCGCCATCTGGTCCCCGCACACCGGCTCCAGTCGGCTGGATAAAAAGCCAGGATAACAGGTCTACCGCGCAGTTCCTTGAGCGACAGCATCTGGTCCGGTGTGACATGCAAAGTGAAATCACGTGCCGACGTACCCGCCGACAAAATATTGGACATGGAACCTCCGCTCTTTCCCGCGGTTATGTTTCGGAACTTATTATCACTTACAAGGACGGGTTGACCAATTCAGTCTGGATATCGATCCGCGAAGTCAACGACTTGTGTACCGGACAAAGGTTTGCGATCTCCAATAGTCTTTGCCGTTGTTCCGCGGACAGCTCGCCAATCAGCGTAATCCGCCTCTCGATTCGATCGAGCATTGCTGCCGGTTGCTCACAGTTGACGCAGTCATTGGCGTAGTTCTTTGAATGCGTAAGGGCGACGCGAATCTCCTTAAGCGGCCACTTTTTGCGGTCGGCGTACATGCGAAGAGTCATGTTCGTGCACGATCCCAACGCGGACAGCAGCAGCTCATACGGATCTGGCCCATCATCTCTGCCCCCTGATGTCTTTGGTTCATCCGCAATCAAGTGGTGCGGACCCACCGAAACGGCTTGGCGCACACCAGAGTGACCACCGATTACGGTTACTGCTCTCGACATGTCTCAGCCTCCCAACTGTTGCAGGGCTCGCAAATTTCTTACGGTTGCGGTTGAGAAGGCGTGGCCGAAGCATCCGTGCGCAGCTCGGCGATCAGCATCGCAATCCCTGTAACGCGCCCTACGATCTCGGCATCCTGAGGATAG
>JAOAPG010000288.1 GCA_025462785.1 Acidobacteriaceae bacterium | reverse complement strand
CATTCACAGCCCCGAAGGGCAAGGGCGAATTTATAAGAAAGCTGTTACTCGTTTCGCCATGAAGTTTCAGCAATTTACCAGCGCCGTGATGGCCAAAGGTTTAGAGGATACCAGCTTTTATCGTTACCACAGGTTGATTTCTCTCAACGAAGTGGGGGGAGATCCTCGCAATTTTGGCGTCTCTCCCGAAGATTTTCATCGCAAGACTTTGGAGCGTGCAAAAACGTGGCCTCACAGCATGCTCGACACTTCGACCCACGACACGAAGCGCTCGGAGGATGTTCGCTCCCGCATCGATGTGCTCTCCGAAATACCAGCGCTTTGGAGAAAGAGAGTTCGTCACTGGAGAGAGCTGAACCAAAACAAAAAGACCTTGGTTGCCGACGTAGAAGCACCTTCCCGAAACGATGAATATCTCCTCTATCAAACTCTGATTGGAGCTTGGCCGTTTGAGACAGAAGGCGCAACCATTCCCGCTGCTTTTATTGATCGCATTAAAGCATTTATGGTGAAGGCGGTTCGCGAGGCAAAAGAGAAAACGAGTTGGGCGAATCCAAATGCTGAATACGAAGGCGCGGTTGCTACTTTCGTCGAAAACATTCTGGATCCCGCTAAGAGCAGTGAGTTCCTGGCCGACTTTATTTCCTTTCAGAAATATGTAGCTCGTATCGGTATGTTGAACGGGCTTTCACAGACACTCATAAAACTCACATCCCCGGGAGTTCCTGACATTTACCAGGGAAATGAGATTTGGGAATTGAGTTTGGTTGATCCCGATAACCGGCGTCCGGTTGACTATGCACTGCGGCAGGACCTTTTGCGCAGCTTTCAGAAATGCAAGAGCGATAGTCCTGAAAACGCGAGATGCCTAGTCCCCGAAATCACCCACAATATGGAGGATGGCCGGATCAAGTTGTATTTGATTTGGAAAGTTCTCAACCTGCGGAAACGATTTCCGACCTTGTTTACAAATGAGGATTATCTTCCGCTGAAGATTGAAGGGGAAAAAGCCAAACATCTCATCGCGTTCGCCCGCCGAACTGATGATGAGATAGCGATTGTTGTAGCTCCCAGACTTTGGGCCCAGTTGATGGGACAAAACGACAACTCTCTCGCAGATAGCTCCTTATGGAAGGACACGCGAGTGGAACTACCCTGTGCCCGCGAGGGACACATCTATCGGAACGCACTCACTTCCGAGGCTTTGGAAGTGGGGGGATCAGGTGAGACATGTTTCGTCGCAGCGTCAACCCTGTTAGCAAACTTCCCGGTAGCATTGCTCACGCTTGAGCCTGGCTAAACGCGAAGAACTCAAGCCTCTCCAGTAAACGCCCGGAGAGCGCTTTGCATTTGCAAGTCCAGCACTTCGCCAATCTGGCCAAGATCATGAAGCAGAAAGTGCGTATCCAACTGACGGAAATTATCTTCAGCTAATGCGAAGACGCAACGCCGGACCAGATTGTATTCCTCTAGCAATGCAGTTATTGAATAACCTTGTTCGCGGCGTGCGCGCCCATGTTGGTTAGCCGCTTTCATCGTGGTTTGCGACATCTCTTTCAAGCTGAACTTCATGGCTCGTAAAGCTTCATCGATCAGAGGCGTCAAGGGAGCCAAGCGACGCTGATTCGACAATTTAATATTTTTCAGATTGTGGTCTGCTTGGCTCTGTTGCAACCACTCTTTTCGCACCCAGTCGCGGTTGCGAGTCACAAAAAAGCGAAGCCGTTTGCCAGGTATTTGTGCACTGGCAGCCTTTCCTGAACGGTTGGAACGTCCACCTACAACTTTTTTATTAATCTGTTCAATTTCGATCCGTAGCGCACTCTCTACGGATTTCGAACGTCTCTCCCCGCGGGCGACCCGGCTCACGTACGAAGGGTCAACCTCGAGCTTACGCGCGATCCGAACGTACAGACCACGATAAAGCGTTTGTGGAGACAGCGTTCCCGGCTCTAAAGTTGTGCTAAAATTGTCATCGTACATGACGCCCTTTCCTTTAACCTGTCACGATCGTGCCAATGATGGACGTACGGCACCTAACATACACGTTAAACGGTTGCGTTAATAAGTGTAGCAGTGCCGCATGGCTAAAACAAGAAAAGCAAAAGATTTAGAGTGGGCCAAACGCATCATCGCCTTGCGCCGCCGGCTGAAAATGACTCAGTCGGAGCTGGGTAAACAACTCAACTCCTCGGCAATAGCGGTGTCCCGTTGGGAACGCGGAGTACAGGAACCCCCGGCCAACATCAGCATTCAACTAGGGAATCTTACGGGAGATCCGGAGTGTTGGTATTTCTGGGGCCGCGCTGGTTTGCACAGCGAAGACCTCATGCGGGTATTGCCGGCAATACGCAACCGTTTGCGGAAAGATCGTTTGCCCGATCTACAAATAGTCCAAGCTGGCGCGAACGCTAAGATGAAGAAGACAGGCGCCTTGGTCGCAATTCCAGTATTACCGGTGGTTGCGGCAACTCACGGGGGACAAGGCGATCCTTTGACTCGTCTCGAACAAGTCTCTCCTGAGTCGATGCTTGCGGCGCCCACTGAATGGTGCCCAAATCCTGCATACACCAACTGCATGACGGTGCGTGGTCGCTCCATGATGCCATTGATCCACGACGGTTACATCATTGTCGCTGATACCTCGCAGACCAATCGTGCCAAGCTCTATGGCGACATTGTCGTCGCAGCTCATAATGAACAAGGACTTATAGTTTCCAGATTACAACGATTTGATCACACCGAGGTTTTAGTGCCGGAGAATCGGGAATACGATTCGACTCCGATCTCAGCTAGTGGATGGAGGATTGTAGCGAAAGTGTTATGGTGGATTGGACGTTCAGAGTAGAGACATCGATTTACGTTTACGCTTTAGAAGTCGATTTTGAAGGAAAGAAAGTTCCACCCGCCAAGACTTTCTTCACGGCTTCCACCAGATCACGCGCGGCTTCTCCCTTACCAACAGCACCTCGAATCCCTCCAGTCTCGAAGTGGCTCACTAAGTCTTCAGAGAGGTGCAAAGAAAACAAAATGACAGGAATATTGGGTCGCGATCGTCCGATCTCGGCGGCGGCTTCGAGCCCGTTCATCCCTGGCATGGTGATGTCCATGATGATTATGTCAGGAAGATATTGGAAGGCTTTGTCGACAGCTTCGCGGCCGCTGCTTGCTTCAGCGCAGATGTTCCAACTGGGCATGGCTTCCAGCAAATTGCGGATGCCAAGTCTCATTACCTCATGATCATCAACGATAAGGATTCTGACGTGCGATGCGGGAGCTTCTATCGAGACTTGTTTCTCTAAATTCATTCAACAGGTTAAAAACACGTTAAAGAAATTAAGATTATACAGTGTATCGGCCAAAATAGGCCTTGCCAATAGTTGTTTGCCAGTCCTGTATACCAAAATGGAATGTGTTTTCGTATGGCCTTTTTGGGCTATTGCGTAACTTTATGCATCATCCAAGTCGCAGCCGCGAACTATTGACGCTGCTACAAGACGGCAAGTATTCTGTCGCTCGCTGGCGGTAATGGAAATACGCCTTCCGCAACCTGAATTCATCGGCAGTTCCTTTAGCTGTTCCGCTCGCCATCTTGCAAAAGGCCATCCTAAATACTGCGTAGCCCAATATAAAGATCGAAATGCGTTTAGCAACATCGATGCCGGTTAGTTCACGAAAACGCAGGAGTAGGAACTCCATCGCATCAGAAGATAAATTCCACTCAACCGCGGTTCCAGCCAGATCCCAGGCAATATCACAGGGACCGGGGAAGAAATGATCATCGCCATGAGTGGTTGCGTCTGTCTTGAGAATGATTCCCTCTCCGTTTCGAATCCATTCGTGAGGCTGCATCCGCGCGTCGCAGAATATAAGGTCACCTGATGCCAGAACTTCCACCTGATAATTCAATCCAATTCCGAATTCTTGCTGCGCATTAAATGCCACCATCTCTGCGAGAAGAGTAGACCCACAATTTTTGCTGCGGAATTCTGAAGCACGGAACGCGCAGTACCGTGCAATTCGCTCCAATACTTCCAGAGAAGTTTTGCTTGATGGTAGCGGCCCGGGTGTTAGAGCTTTATAGAGGATGAAACCATCCTCTTCCGCATCATCAAGAGGACATCCGAATCCTGAGTCAGCCAATAGCCTTGCGCGCTGCTGCACGGTCTCCCCAAACTTACCCAACCCTTCGAACTTGAAAAATGCCGTTCCATCCGGAGACAGGAATTTCAGGCGCTCCATTTGAGGCCAACAAGCAGGCCACCCTGCGGGGTCATGCAATAGTACTTTTCGCCAGTCCCCTCCACCGATGTAGGTGTGAGTGCCAAAGCGCGAGTAGGAGGTCGGACCGCACTTTAAGAATCGAAAGAGGTGCCATCGAGCTGCTGCATCTCTCGCTCGGAGTTCATTCAGGTCTGGTTCGACGCTGCCTAACAAAACGATCCGCTCGGCGGGAACGCCCGCTTGCACCAAGGCTTCGGCAACGGAAAGAAAAGTCGAACCACTCCTGCCTGGTCCTTCGTCCACTATCAGAAAGCGGCCAGAGTGCTCGAGACATTGATTGACCCAGCGGACCTGCTCGGTTGTAAGCTGCGTAACCCGATCGTAAGGATGTCCTGTCGGCCTAACGGTAACGCGCTGTGCGGGAACAGATTGCTTCTTCAGCGCCGCTGTCACTACTGCGCTCAGTGTAGTTCCGATACTTCTAATGCCGACGACAGCCACGGGGCGAGGCGAATCTGCAATCCCTCCAACCGCGCTAGCAAAGTCGAGTGGATGAAGAGCGTAATAGGAAAAGCCTTCCGGAGGCGAAGTCACCAGTTCCCGTGGAATTGTCGAGCCATCCAAAGAACCAGCCAGCTCTCTCACAGGAGCGGAATCCCCTCCCAGGTACAGATCAGCGAGGGCGCTTGTCAGCTCAGCAATTCTGCACACGGCTGGACTATCCACATCAGCCAGCGCCGACTCGAGTTCCCCCGACTGAATGAGCGTGGTTAGGACTGACTTTTTATGCTGCGGATTATCGAGCACATTTCGCAAAGAATCTTGCAAGTCGCGCAGCAACACGGACCCAGCGACCGAATTACGGCCATCCCGAAATACCCAGAGATCTTCCTCAGTACCCGGGCTTGTGCTTGATGTGCTTAACTGTGGGTCTTGCATGACTGCGGACCTGTAACCACTTACTAAAAATTGGTGTGAAATCTTCCTTCGGCGGTGAAGCCTCCGTACTCGTCCCTTTCGGCGCTCACCGACCAGCGCTTACTAATTTGATAATCTCCCTGAACCATTTCGCCCTGAGGCTGAGCAACATCCGTAGAGAAGGTGAAAACGAAATTTTTCGACACCCGCTGTTGCAGTGCGATGCGCGCCGACGGATTCGTGTTATTCCCACCGAGTAATGGATCGATTTGGAGGCTAGAAATTCCGGCAAGCTTCTGAACACCAGTGCCCAATTGGCTGGCAACACCCGCGGCGAGAATGGAGTCCGCGCCAAAACTCGAAGTGCTTGCTTCCTCGGTGGTTTGGCCACGGGCGATCAGGTTAATAATGTCCACCGGAGCTAAAGGAGGATCGGAAACATAACTGGTTTGCAGCTTATCAATGGGACCAGTAAAGTTTAAAGTCAGATTGTATTGTTCTACCGTTGTAGTGAGCGAGATGTTCACTACAGGTTCGATCTCATTCGGATTGGTGAAGTTTATAATGCCGCGCTGCAACTCATAACGCCGGCTCATAAAGAAAATGTCGCCCGAGGTGAGATCCGTTCTTCCTACCACGACGGGATTTGCCGCAGTTCCAATCAGCCGCAAATTCACAGTTCCTTCAATGCTGATGGTAGATGCGGCCGCTGAAAGATCTCCAGCAGACTGCACCGCGACGTTTAGCTTCACGTTATCGGCGAAAGTTGACCCGCTCGGTGGAACGTTGGCTCCGGTGAATTGGTTCATGAATTTTGCAAGATCGAAATCCGAAGTAAATGAGAGACCATCAATCAACACGCGCCCGTTTACGGCAGCTTCCTGCAGAGTACCCGTCAGCTTGAGGTCGCTATCTAAAACACTTCGCACCCCCTCGGGATATCGTAGCCGGATCGATTTACCCTGGAGTGCCATGTTGAATTGCAGTTGTGGCCGGTAGATGATGGCTCCTCCAACCGATACATCACCCCCGCCGACTTGCCCTTTCAGCTCAGTCATCTGTATTTGATTATTCTTCAGATCCAACGTCCCGTTTAGGCTGTCTATGCCTACAGGGGCGGTGGTTGTAATGAGAGATACATTTTGAACCTTGATCTGACCAGTGACTTCGGGCTTTCCGTCATTCGCAGTCGTACGAACGTCAAGGTTAAGCAGGCCGGAACTCTTGATATCGGGATCGAACATTCTGGCGAGGCGCAGATTCACGGAACCAGTCGCAGTCAACTCCATTCCTTTAATGCCCGTGCCCACTGGAACTCGTCCTCTAAAACGCAAGGACGTGTCCGTACCCTTGATTTCGCTGGGTTGTAGGACAAGTACTGAGTTGGCGTAGTCGGCGCGGATCGGCCCAGAGTTTCCGATTTGTAGCTGCTGATAGGTTGCAGTCAGTGTTGGAATTTCAAGATGAGCTTCCAGGCGCGTTTTGTCTTTCAGCGGTCCCTTTAGTGTGGCGTGAAGCTCGGTTTCACCTTGGAAGCCATCGGGAACACTCGGAGCATAGACGGCGACTAGCGGCTGAAGCGGGATCCTGCTGGTATCAATTTTCGCATCGGTGTAGTAGTCCCCGGTAAGATTTACTTTCGCGTTTGCTTGCAATGTAGCTTGAGCCACAGCTGTGGACAGCGACAAATCAGCTTGGTGATTCGCAAGATTTAATTGAGCCTTTATACCGGAAATGGTGTTCTGCTGTACCTGAAGCTGCGGTATTTGAACAGTTGCCGTGAGCTGTGGGATGTCTACCGCTCCGGAGCCGCTTGCGGTGATCGTTATTGTGCCGGCCAATTGGAGATTTTTTGCCTGCACTACTTGCAGTTTTGCCAGGACAATTCCAGGAGCATCCAGCTGCACTTTATAAGCTTTAGTCTTCGGCAAAAAAGTGACGTTTGCAGTCGCCGACCCAGCTGGCAAACTGACGTTAAGTAAAGAAGTCACTGATCCATTGGTAGCTTGGAACTGCGCTTTCAAATTCTGGACGGGCTCATCGTAGACTTTCGCGTTGGCGATTTCGAGGTTTCCATGGCCTTCAGGGTTGAGCTGAGAGCCTTGAAGGGTGAGGTCTGCAGAAAGATCGCCAACAATCGGATATTGCAGATGCGCGATTTTCTGAAGTTGCGCAATCGAGACTTGTTTGACGGATGCATTCACGACTATCGGATTCGAGGGGAGGTAAGACCAATGCTGCAGACCGACATTCGCATTGAAAGAGATTTGCCCTTGCTTTATATTCCCCTGTTTGGGAATAACGAGAGACCCGTTCTGCACCACAACATTTGAAGGACTCGCCTGAGTTGTCAATTGCAAGGTGCTGATCTGCGTTCCCTCAATCCTAAGGTTCTGCGCCGTCAATTGGCCCTGAATTTGAGGATTCTGCAGGGAGCCTTGTACGGTTGCGTTGAGCGCCGCGGAGCCAGACACACTCAGCTGTTTTGGTGCGGTCGATTTATCTTTTGGCGGTGCTTGGAAGGCAGACGCGAGAGTGGCAAGTTCATGCAGGTTGCTTGTCTTGGCTTGAATCGAGAGTTGAGACCGTCCTTTGGGAAGGCTGCTGACAACTCCCCGAGCAACGAGTGACGATGAGGGCGTTTGAACAATGCTTTGCTGAACTGTTATCAAGTTCTTTGGGCCATCGTAGCTGACGTGAATGGCTCCAGTGAGCGGAACGTTCTGAGCGCCGCTGCCCTGATTCACGATCGCAGCATGGATGCCGACCTCAGATTGCGCGCGCACTTTACTCACGCTGCCAACCCAGGAGGCATCGAGGGAACCATCTACGTTCCCGGTGAGAGGCAAACCCTTGATGCTGGCATCTCTAAGCGCACCCTTTACTGCTGCAATAGAAATGCCTTGCAAAGTCGCGCGGAGCTTGGTTGCGGGAGTCTTATCCAAATGTTGCACGCTGGCATTCGCGCTAAATTTTCCATTCATCAATTCCATTACTACGTCTTGGGCCTGCAGGTTGCCGTCGGCCAACTTATATCTACCGAATAGCTTCCGAACTTCGATCCGGCCCTGAGGCGCCGAAATTAAAAGAGCACTGCTATCGAGCTGGCCATCCAGTGACACGTCTCGCAAGATAGGTTGGTTTGGGAGGTTTTGGTAACGAATCTTTCCTGACAACGCAACATCACCAGCGGGAACCGCCCCCGTGCTTATGCCTGCGAAATCTTGCGTGTGGAGCAGAATGTTGTAGCTTGCATCCGCTCGTGGATTGCTGTAATCAGTCACATTTGCCTGCAAAGTAATCCGCGACGAGCCGACGGTTAGGACGAGGGGCGAAAGATTCACGCCAGAGGGTGTCGCATCAAGTCGCGCGTCAAGGCTATGGGCTAGAGATCGTAACCCTGCATACTTGACTCGACCGTTGTGATAGGAAATCGAACCAGCATATCGAGTGACGAGAGAGTCGAAGTTTACTTCGGTTCTTAAATCATAGACATCTGCATCAATGGAGCCCTGACGATCGTTATAGTAAATCTCCCCATCACTCAACAGCACATGCCCGACTGCCAGGTCGAACACGTTAGTTTGTGAACTCTTCTGCTTTGGCGCGTTGGGCTGGGGAATATTGTTGCGTCCATTCTTATCAACCAGCAGGTGTGCAACCGGATGGTCAATAAGCAGTTGATTCAGGTTTACCTTGTGATGAATCACTGACAAAATCTTCAGCCCAACCGTGAGCTTGTCGACTTGCAGCAACGGCTTCTGATCGGAGGACTCGGCCCCGTGGATGGTCAGACCATATAGATCTGCTGTTATTCCTGACAAATGAACATCGAAGTTGCGGATTTCAACTTTCCCGCCGGTTGACTCTTCGGCCTGTTGAATAATCTTTGCCAGCACATAGCGATGGAAGCTTGAGCTCCGCAGGGCGACATATCCACCAATCACGAGCACCGCTATCAGCAACACTCCGATAGCTGCTGTCCATCCGATAATACGTTTCCATTTCATAACCACTACTTCCTAAAACGCTTGCCCCAAGGTGATGAAATATTGCGTCGCTCCGACTCCCGGAACTGGATTCAAGTTGCGGCCCACATCAAGCCGAACTGGTCCCACTGGAGTGTTGTAGCGCAGGCCGAGACCCACGGTGTTCGTGTAATGATTTACAAAGTCGTTAAAATTAATTCGGCGGTAAACGTTGCCGCCGTCGTAAAAGACCACGCCTCCTAAGTTTTGCAGGATGCGCAAAGGAAAGCGCAGCTCGGAGTTGAAAATAAAGAGTTGGTTACCGCCAACCGGCACGCTGATGTTGGCGCAATTCGTTTGAGCCGTAGGATTGCCGCAGAAAGGCACGATCCGCTGCGGACCTGCTCCGTTCAGAGGGAAGCCGCGCAGTGTTGTTCCGCCTCCAGCAAAAAACTCCTGGCTGGTAGGAACGAAACTTCCAGAGAAGGGCTTCGCCAAGCCTAAGCGGATACTGTTCGCCCAGACCATCGAGTGCACTGGTTTATAAAAAGCATATTGCCCCAGAAATTTGACGAAGTTCGCGTTTGATCCAAATGCTGTAGGAATAATCGCGAAGTTCACAGTCGAAAAGATACCGCGATGAGCATCCAAGGGCTTGTCGCGGGTATCTCTGATTAAGGCACTCGAAACAGTGGACAAGCGTACATTTTGATCTTGCGGCAGCACAAGTTGCGGTACCAGCAACGCTGCCAGAATTGTTTTGTTGAAATCGTATCGTATCTGGAGACGGCGAGCCTTTGCCTTCCCAAACGCGCGCTCGAGCTGGAAAGAAGCGTCCGCAAGGTCCGCCGCAAAAAGAGGGTTCTCCGTGGTGCGTTCGTATGACAGACTGGTTAGGGCGCTCCACTTCGAAAGGCGAAAGTGCGGGTCAGTGTAAGTCGCCAGGGCTCTTTGGTCGAGCCGGGAAAGCACAAGAGAGATAGCCGCCGTTTCACCCCGCCCTCGCATATTGCGGCGAGTGTATTGAATCGAGCCACGCGGGCCTACAAACGTGGCTTCACTCGGAACTACTTGAACATTTCCGGTACTAATAGTTGGAAGTCCGGGCACCACGAGAGTTCCGGTGGGAATGTTGCCGCCTCGTCTCGTGACCTCAAATCCAAAACCATAAGTGATATTGTTTCTTGCCGCTTCGTGAACTTTGACCAGAGCATCTTCTTCGGTCTGAGTGGCAACAGGTTCTTTCGGTCCCACGCTCGACCAATCAAAAATTCCCGCGTTGTACAGCTCGCTTTCTGAAGCGAGAAGCTTTCCTTCACTCAACGGAGCTTCAGGGGCAATCTTTGCTGTCTGGGCAATGAAGGCCTGCTTGGTATGTTTCTGGCCCAGGTAAAGCACTTCTTTAATACGAACCTGCTGGTGTTCGGCAATGTTGTAGATCACAGTGACCCGATGCGGATCATTTGGAGATCGCTTTACAGTAGGTTTCACTTCAGCGTTGAGATATCCACGATCGTAATAGTTGGCCGCGATCCGATTACGGTCATCGGACATGCGAGCCGGAGAAAATGGTTCGCCTTCCCGCAACTTGAAACCCTGGGCGGGCTCAACCTGGACAAGTGGCAATGCGTGGTTGCCTGTTACTTGTAACGACTCAACTATTGTCTGTGGCCCCTCGATAATCTTGAAGACCACGTAGACATTCGGCTCGTGATCAATGGCTTGAGGATCTACTTTGACGTCTTCATACCCATTGTCGCGGTAAAGCGCTTGAATATTGTCAGCGCTCTTTCTCAGGAGTGTCTGGCTGAAACGCCCGCGTGAAAACAAATGATGTTTTTTTATCGTTACGACTGACAGGAGTTGGGTACTCGATAGATTGCGGTTTCCTTCGACCTTAATGTCGTCTACCTTGTGCTTTTTCCCTTTATCGATCGTGTAAACAATGGAGATCTTGTCATTTTGCCTTTGAAAGTTGGCGCTGACTTTGGCGTCGAAATAACCCTTTTCTTGGAAGAAGTCCTGGAGATTACGTTGTCCTTCATTGACCAGATTGCGGTCGACGGTGCCTTCGTCATAAATGGGAATGAGTTGTTTCCGTTTTCGTCCCGACAGGAACGGAATAGATGACAATTTCGCTCCTGTCGTACGAACGTCTACCGTAGGTCCGACAGTAACGTTGAACGAAACATCGACACGGTTCGTTTCAGAATGGTATGCGGGCGTATTCGCTTGAACTTTGTTCGCGAGGTAGCGCTGCTTTGCCAGTTCTCTCTTAACCAAAGCCGTCGCCGATTTCATACGCTCAGGGGTGTATGGCTTCCCCGCCTTCAAGAATCCTCCCGTGAGGCGCGCCCGGATTGAGCGGACAGCACGCAACAATTTGGCACTTTCCGGAGGGGAAGCTCCCTGAATCGATACCTGGGCAATTCGAGCTCGCTTTCCCAAGCTTACATTAAAAACTATATTGGCGATCTGGTGAGCATCGTCGAACTGGGTGTCTGCCTTGACGCTCGATTGGTAAAACCCGTTATTTTCGAGGAAGTGTCGCAGCGCGTCTTCGGCATCGGGCAGCTTCTCCTTATCAAAGGCCGCCTCGTCTGGAATGTTTACAACCTGTAGTAACCGGGTGAACGTAAACGTCTTCGTGGCGCCAGGAAAGTCCAACATTCCGACGTAATAAGCCGGTTCGAGAATAAACGTGAGATGCAACCCCGCAGCTTCTGGGGTTACGTTCACACCAACTCTCGGGAAGCCACCCTTTTCCTTCAAGGCCGTGATACTGGCCTGAACGGCCTTTTCTGAGTAAGGCTGTCTGGGTTTCTGAAGAATAAGAGGGCGAAAGCTCTCGGCATCGAGGTGCGGGTTCGCGATTAAGCTAATGGAACTCACGGGCTGTCCTTCATAAGAAACTTGAGCGAACGCGAACGCGCCAACAATTGAAACCAGGATTGCAAGCGATCGCATGGAAGACAGGCAGTTCTCCCGACCACCCCAAAGGGCTTAAGCAGTCGCGCTGCTTACAGTTCTCCAGCAGTGCAAGTGTTCTCAGATGCCATTGAAAGGACGCCAGATGTCTATGTAGATCACTTGGGCGCGGATATGGTTAATCCTCGCATGAATATTCTGGCTAATTAGAATCAATTCTGAATGCAGCGTCTGCCAATCGAATGGCATCGAAGCCTACCAGTTGTACTTCGTTTGCAATCGCCGAAAGGCCATTATTCTCATCGTCGAAAGCGTGAGGCACGAAATCGCCAACAAAGGCTAGAAGGCAGAGAATGAAAATCGTCGTATTCGGCCTTACCGTGAGTTCCTCCTGGGGAAATGGACACGCGACCATTTGGCGTGGGTTATGCAGTGCACTTGCCCGGCAAGGGCATCAGGTCACTTTTTTTGAACGCGACACGCCTTATTACGCTATACACCGCGATCTCAAGAATCCTGAGGTCTACGATTTGCTTCTGTACCACGACTGGCACGAAGCAGAAGCGTCTGCACGCGAAGCCGTGGACAACGCTGATGCAAGTATCGTCACGTCCTATTGTCCGGATGCCTTGGCTGCTTCAGAGCTGGTTCTCAATTCCCACGTGCCAGTGCGGGTATTCTATGATCTCGATTCGCCGGTAACGCTTGAAAGATTTCGCAAAGAGGGATCGGTGGAGTACATCCCTTCCTACGGACTCGGCGCCTTTGATCTGGTATTGAGCTACGCCGGTGGGCGCGCACTGGATGGTCTGCAAAAATTACTGGGTGCACAACGTGTGGCAGCGCTCTACGGCAGTGTCGATCCGAACATTCATAAACCTGTTGTACCTGATGATCATTACAGTGCTGACATTTCTTATTTGGGGACTTACGCGTCCGATCGCCAAACAGTTCTCAAGGAGTTATTTCTGGAGCCTGCAAGACGGTCGCCCACGAAGCGTTTCGTACTTGGCGGGGCGCAATATCCGGACGATTTTCCCTGGACAGAAAATATCTGGTTTGTCCGTCATATTCCACCGCCGGAGCACCCGGCATTTTATTGTTCTTCCAACCTGACCCTGAACGTAACTCGCGCTGCGATGGCGGAAGCTGGCTATTGTCCTTCCGGACGTTTGTTCGAAGCGGCGGCATGCGAAACACCTGTTGTGACGGATATGTGGGAAGGATTGGAGGAGTTCTTCGAACCAGGTAAAGAAATCCTATTAGCCGCAACTGCTTCCGATGTCGTTGACGCTCTGTCGACCGATTCCGGGGAACTGCGCCAGATCGGACGCGCCGCACGGGAACGTGTCCTTTCCGAACATACGGCCGACCACCGAGGTCAGCAGCTGATTCGTTTTTTGGAGGCAGCATGAGCCATCGTTGGGGAATCGTGCCTGCCGCCGGGCTGGGCACACGAATTCAACCACTCGCTTTCTCCAAGGAACTTCTCCCAGTGGGAACGCGGTTGGACGGAAATGTTGAGCGTCCCCGCGCTGTTTGCGAATATCTGCTGGAGCGGATGCTCACGGCGGGAGTGACGCGAGTTTGCTTTGTTATTTCGCCTGCCAAGACGGATATCGTGAGTTATTTCGGGGGAAGGATCGGCCAAGCTTCAATTTGCTATGCCGTTCAGCAAAATCCGAATGGGCTTTGCGACGCTTTGTTTAGTGCGCTGCCTTTTGTCGCACCGGATGACGAAATCTTGGTGGGACTACCGGATACGGTCTGGTTCCCTATTGAGGGTTTCGAACTTCTCCCGGGTCGCCAGTTTTCGTTTTTACTCTTTCCCGTGGCCAAACCAGAGCTGTTCGACGCTGTTATTACTGACGAAGCTGGTGCTGTTGAAGAAATTCAGGTGAAAACGCGCGGCGCGGATTCGAAGTGGGTGTGGGGAGCGTTCAAACTAACCGGAGAGCATCTTGCTCGCCTGCACCGGCTCTGGGTACAGCGTAACTGCGAAGACCAATACATCGGCACGCTCGTAAACGCTTATCTCGCGGAAGGAGGCACCGCAACTGGAGTGAAGCGAGGTGAAGTCTACGTTGACGTGGGCACGCTACACGGCTATCGAGAGGCAGTCCGCGTGCTGTCTTCAAATCAGGTCGCGGCATGAATAGGGCAAACAGCGCGTGGACAAAGCTTATTGATCCTGACAATGGTCTGCTTTCTGGTACCGCGCTCCGATCTGTTCACGCAGTTGTGCTAGCCGCTCACCCGGACGACGAGACAATTGGCGCGTCGGCTGCCCTCGGTCGATTGCCAAATGCTGGTGTAGTTTTTCTGACCGACGGGGCACCTCGCGACAAGCGACTCTGGTCCGCAGGGGGTGATTACTCCCGAGAAGAATACGCACGCATTCGACGATGTGAAGCAGAGTCCGCACTGGAGCTAGTTGGCATTCACCCCGAGCGAATTCGTTTTCTCGGCGGAGTCGATCAAGAATCCGTTTTTGAATCGCGCGGCTTAGCCGAATCTTTGTTAGGTTTATTATGTGAAGGGGAACCTGACGTTTTAATTACCCATCCGTATGAAGGCGGACATCCAGACCATGATTCTGCCGCTCTTGTTGCTTCTCTTGCGGTCAGCATTCTCACCGACAAAGGCCTGACTACGCCTGAACTGCTCGAAATGACGTCTTACCACGCCCGCGACGGCAAGTGCTTCATGGGAGAGTTTCTTCCGGAGTCGCCAGCACAGCCTGCAAATTCCGAAGAATTAATCATTCACCTTTCGCCCGAAGAAGCCACTCGCAAGAACCGAATGATGGATTGCTACCAATCTCAAACATCTCCCTTGCAGAACTTTCCGCTTGGCCCCGAGCGGCTTCGTGTCACCCCTGAATACGACTTCACCAAGCCTCCGCATCAAGGGATGTTGTGGTATGAAGTCATGGGCTGGCCGATCACTGGAGAGCGATGGCGAGAGTTGGCGGCTCAAGCTATTACTGGCCGGCGGGAGAGCGCATGCGCTTGACCGTGCTCAACGTGAGCTACCCGTTGGCTCGGGTTTCCGGCAACACTGCGGGCGGAGCGGAGCAGGTGCTCGCCAATATTGACGAAGCACTTGTCCGTGCCGGCCATCAATCACTGGTTATTGCTCCCGCTGGCTCTCGCTGCCATGGGCTGCTGCTCTCAACGCCATCGCTGCAATCTTTTCTGGATGAACATGTTAAACAGCTCGCACGCGAACAACATCGTGCAGCAATTCTCCATGCACTCGAACGTTTTCCGGTCGATGTTGTGCATTTACATGGAGTGGATTTGTTGGATTATCTGCCGCCGGCCGGCGTACCCGTAGTAGTAACGCTTCACTTGCCGCTTGATTGGTATCCGCCGCAGATTTTCGATCTGAGCCGACCGGAAACATATTTGGTTTGTGTGTCAGAACCACAAGCAAGGTCGCGTCCTCCAGGCGCACAGATCTTTCGAGTCATTGAAAACGGAGTTTCTTTGGTCGACTTCAAATCGTCAAAGGTCAACTGTGGTCGTGCGAAAGGTAATTACGCCTTGGGCATGGGCCGCATTTGTCCGGAAAAGGGCTTTCACCTAGCCATGGAAGCCTGCCGCCTGGTCGATGTTCCATTCTTTCTCGCTGGCACAGTCTTTGATTACCCGACGCACCGCGCCTACTTCGAACGGTCTATCCTTCCTCTGCTTTCGAGAACTCAGCGCTTTCTCGGGCCGATCGGTGGAGAGCGCAAACGGCACCTTCTCAGTGGCGCTAAGTGTCTACTAATTCCAAGTTTGGTTGCAGAAACCAGCTCGCTGGTAGCGATGGAAGCAATGGCTTGCGGAACACCGGTGATTGCGTTTCGAGCAGGCGCTCTCAGTGAGTTAATTGATCAGGGGCGCACGGGATTCTTGGTGAGTGGCGTCGAAGAAATGGCGGAGTCGATTCCAGCAGCCAGCGCGCTAGATCCTGAGACGTGCCGGAGAGAAGCCGCAGAACGGTTTTCCGCAGATCGCATGGTCACGAACTACCTACGCCTGTATGACGAAATCACGACGGGCACTTGGCAGCACTCAGATGAGGTGCAGATTCCCGAGGCCGCCTAACGATATGAATTCTCAGATAAGAGTCACTGAGCTCAAGAACGCCGAAGCCGCGGAGCCAATTGTTCGTGACT
>JAOAPG010000268.1 GCA_025462785.1 Acidobacteriaceae bacterium | reverse complement strand
ATCGTGGCCCGTTCTGGGACAGATTTTCCCATTTTCGCGCCCTTTTTGCATCGAGGGATTCTGCTGGTTAATCCCTTAGGTAGAAGCACGCAAAAGGCTTCTTCCGTTTGTGAAAAATGGCGAAAGCTTGGCGAAACAGTTGCTACTATTTTCGTCGTTACGGCACCATTCCAAATTCAAAAGAGAGAACTGGGGTTCCCACGCGGAATCTCGATGACATCAAAATTACACAACGCGATAAGCAAGTTCTGACGTTGCTGGTGCAAGGCTGCAGCAACAAGGAGATCGCAATTCAACTGCACATCAGCCCGCGCACCGTGAAACAACATTTACGCACGCTATTTTTAAGGGCGGGAATTCCCGATGGACGCAAGCGCGTAAAACACGCAACCGCTATGTTTCAGAAGGAGCAGATGGATTCATGCAACCACGCGATCGTTTAACTGCAAAGGAAGTTCAGGTGGCGGCTCTGGTTTGGGAGGGCCTAACCAACCGCGAAATCGCTCACATAGTGGGCACGACCGAGCAAGTCATTAAGAACTATTTGCGCACAACGTTCGACAAACTCGGAGTCTGGAGCCGTTTGGAACTCGCGCTTTATGTTGCGGGTCATGGCGGCGTACGCTGGAAAGGGAATTCGATCTCGACGTCCAGGCTGGAACCGAGCCGCTGCAAATCACTGCTTGAGCTGTGCGAGTCGGCTCAGTCCGGAGGTTTGCCGCTCGCCGAGAGCGTTTTGAGGTGTTGCTGCAATCGGTCGGAATCCTGTTCAGAAATCTCTGTAAACTTCACCCCAATCCCGAAGCCTGGTGTGCTGCTGGTGACCACTCCATGGACCCATAATTTAACTTCTTGAATCCAAAGCCCGATTCTCACTTTTTGATCTTGTTTTAACGGAATGGACATCTCGACAAAGCAGCCGCCAATGCTGAGGTCGGCAGCCTTACCCCAGATGAGCGCCTCGCCCTCGGGATGAAGTTCCACGGAAGTTGAGCAGCGCAAGCGGGGATGTTTTCGCCGGTTCTGCGTGGGGCGATAATCGTCGGCTTGCGCCCCGGGTAAGGCGAAATCCCAGATCGGCTTTTCCGGCGTAATGTTCAGCAAGCCGATGTGATCGCCGTTTGGGGTACCTGCTTTCCCTACCCACTTAACGCGAAAATGGATCTTGTTCGTTCCGTACGTCACTCCGACAATTTCGTCGATACGTGGTTTGGCTTTTACCCCACTTAACTCGATTCCTTGTTTGCTGACATTGACGGTGACGACTTTTTCCGAAAAAATTTGTCCCGAGCTGTCGGTCCCGAAAATCCGGACCGGCACCTTGATCTCTTTTCGGGGCTCGCGACGTTGTCCCATGTGATTTGACCCGTGACTTGGGAATTTCACGGATATTGAAAACCCTTTATCTCTTGAGGGTAGAACATGTTAGCCGAGATTGTCTGTTCCGTCCAGACATACAAACAGACATACAACAAACTGAAGTACCTGGAGTGGAAAGCCCATTTCCGCAAAGGTAACCGCGTCACAATAGGGAAAAACGCTGCAAATGGTTGCGGTTATGTGTGATATTCACCGAAGTCTCGCCCCGAATTTGCCTGTATTACAAGGGTTTTAGTCCGGTTTATGCCGCCTGTTGCGGCATCTGAATTGCTTCTTGTGGGTACGCGCCGTTCTCTGCGAGCTGTCTCCCAAGCATTGCGGCCACGAGGTAGGTATGGCTTACAAAGAGACTTTCTGGATGGCGTGCGACTCGACTGAGCAACTGCGCGCGGAATATGGACCCTTTCACACCCGTGGTGAAGCTGAGCGCGAAGCCCGGAAACTTGGTTTCGGTTTTTTGCTGCGCTATGAGCACATGATTGGAGAAAAAGACGACATCCAGGAGGTCCGCTGCATTTTCATTGAACTGCCGTCAGCACCCGTATTGGTGAGAACCAACCGAAAGCTGCATACCCGCTGCGCCACCTGCGGAGAGAGTTCGGTGCATGACGAGTCCTGGCGCGCCGAGGTTTGGGCCGACATCCACGAGTTCGAGCACTCCCGGCATCTCGTACGGCTTTTCGAGCAGACACGCGCCGAAGGCTTGAAGGAAATTGAAGATTGGCGCGACACCTGCGCCTGATGAGCGTGACGCTAGGAACGTTTTAAAGACGACAACTGGCTAGCCGCAGCACGATCCACAAGCCAAATCAATCTTCCATTGCTCGGACGCACGCGCTGCGCTGGCAGACCACTTTCCTGGTTCTCGAGTACTTCATGGAGTGCTGGTGCCTTATCTTCCCCAGATACAAGAAACATCACGCACACAGCGTTATTTATTACCGGATAGGTAAAAGTAATGCGGAATGTTTTGAACTTCTCGACCCAGTTCGCCACCACCAATCGTTCGTCTTCCTGCAGAGCGACACTGTCTGGAAAAAGTGATGCGGTGTGTCCGTCGGGCCCCATGCCCAGAAGGATCAAGTCAAAACGGGGCACTTCTCCGGGCCGTAACTTGAAAAAGTTTTTGAGAGTCTCTTCGTAGACTCGGGCGGCAGAATCGGCATCTTTGTTCTCCGTGGGAACACGAAGCACATTCTCCTTTGGAACGGGCACTTTGGAGAGTAGCGCCTCGTACGCCATGCGGTAGTTGCTGTCAGGATTGTCGGGAGGCACATGCCGCTCATCCCCCCAAAAGAAATAAAACTTGCTCCATGGGAGCGAGGCAAACTTCTCGCCAGCAAGCAAATTGAACATTCCCCTTGGGGTCGAACCTCCGGAAAGCGCGACCGTGAATCTTCCCTGAGCTTGAACTGCCGCAGTCGCAATTTCCGCGAACTCTTCCGCGGCCGCTTGGAATAGCTCTGCCGGAGTATCCAAAATGCGAATTTCTGGCTGATCCGCCATAGGGTTAAGTTACACAGCTGACTTCACCACCGCGCAGCGCGCCGCTCCCAGCAATGCCAGACTGTCATTCGTGATGACGCTCACCGGCATGCTCTCCATCAGATGCTGCATGCGGCCTTTATCCAGGAACGCTTTCATGAAGAGGGAACTGGTTAATTTAGGCAGCAGCTTGGGCGCAATGCCTCCAGCCAGGAAAACTCCGCCTGTGGCTTTATACTTGAGCGCCAAATTCCCTGTCTCCGCTCCGTATACCGAGATGAACAAATCCAGCGCTTGCTCGCTCAACGAACACGTGCCGGAAAGTGCAGCTTTTGAAATAACCGCAGCGGGGTCCGCGTGCCGCATTTCGTCGAGCAGCCACTTAGGTTCAGTTCCACGGTTCGTGTCACGCAAAAAGTGGTACACGTTCACCAGACCAGGCCCGGAAAGAATGCGCTCGTAACTTACGTGTCCGAAACGGGCGTGCAGATAACGGAAGAGTTCAACTTCCAAGTCGTTTCTTGGTGCAAAATCCGCATGGCCGCCTTCGGAAGCAAACACATGATGATCCGTCCCGTCCCAAAACATGCCAGCTTCACCGAGGCCCGTTCCCGCTGCAATTATCGCCTGGTTGCCGACCGGTTTGCCTTTTATGTCGTTCAGAGCAACGACGTCGCTCGGCGATAACGCTCCAATACCCCAGGCAGTTGCCTCGAGATCATTGATTAGCAGTGCGTTCTTGATATTGAGTTCGTCAGCGAGACGCTTGGATTCGATCACCCATGGAAGATTCGAGGTCTCGACCCGACCATTCGTCACTGGGCCAGCGATTCCGAAGCAAGCCGAGGTCGGATGCATAGTTGAGGAGTCAACAAATTGCGTGACGATTTGATCCAGACCTGCGTATTCGCGGCTCGGAAAAACCGATGCAGAAACCAGGCTATAGTGTCCATTTAGGACATCGAAAAAGGCGAGTCTTGCGTGGGTGCCTCCGATGTCGCCGGCCAAAATCATTTCTCGAAATTCCTCCAGTGTCGTCCTTCACGCTCTAACAAATCGTCAGCTTCTTTTGGTCCCCAGGTGCCCGCGGCGTAATTAGGAAAATAACGTGGGGGCAACGCTTTCCACACATCCAAAACTGGGCTAACCACGCACCATCCTGCTTCGACCATGTCGGCTCGTTGGAAGAGCGTAGCGTCGCCAATCATGCAATCGTGCAGCAGGCGCTCGTAGCCCGTGCTGGGCTGCGTTCCAAAGTAATCTCGATATTCGAAGCTCATGTCGACCGCGCCCAGGCGCATGGACGGGCCGGGAACTTTTGCCGCGAAGCGAAGCGAAATGCCTTCTTCCGGCTGGATATGCACGACCAGTTGATTCGGCATCAGCGTTTCGACCGGAGTGTCACGGAACAGAACAAAAGGCGCGCGCCGGAACTGGATCACAATTTGTGTATGACGAGCAGCGAGGCGTTTGCCAGTTCGCAGATAAAACGGCACGTCTGCCCATCGCCAGTTATCGATCGACAACTTCATAGCGACACAAGTTTCAGTCCGTGAATCGGGAGGAACATCGGGTTCTTCCCGGTAGGCAGGCACGCGCTCCCCATTTATGATGCCCTCGCCATATTGGCCGCGCACTGTCTTGATTAAAACATCCTCGGGTGTATAAGGCTGGATCGCACGCAGAATCTTGTTCTGTTCGTCGCGCACGGCGTCGGCCTGAAAAGAAACCGGCGGTTCCATCGCCGTGAGGCTGATCAGTTGCATCATGTGGTTAGGCACCATGTCACGCAATGCGCCAGCCTGATCGTAATAACTTCCGCGCTGCTCAACCCCGACGGTTTCAGTGACCGAGATTTGCACGTGATCGATGTAGCGGCGGTTCCAGATCGGTTCAAAGATGCCGTTCGCGAAGCGTAAAGCCAGAATATTCTGGACGGTTTCCTTGCCGAGATAATGGTCGATGCGATAGATCTGGTGCTCTTTAGCAACGCTGAGCAATCGTTGATTCAGCGCTCTGGCGGACTCAAGGTCGTGACCGAATGGCTTCTCGATAATGACTCTTCGCCAGTGGTGCTCGCTCTCCTCCATGAGTCCGACAGCAGCCAAGTTCTCTACAACGGGACCAAAGTAATCCGCACTCGTAGCCAGGTAATACAAGTGGTTGCCATGGGTGGAATGCTCCTCATCTACTTTTTCGAGTAAATCCCTGAGACGGGGATAAAGGTCTTTTTCTCCAAAGTTTCCACGAACGTAATGCATGCGCCGCAGGAACCACTCCCACAAATCGGAATCCACCCCGTCGCTCGCGAATTGCTTCATGTCCTCCGTAATTTTCTTGCGAAAAACTTCATCCGACATTTCAGCGCGCGCAACTCCCACAATGGCAAATTCGCGGGAAAGTAGATCGCTTTTGGCTAAATTGTAGAGAGCGGGAATTAATTTACGCCGGGTCAAATCTCCGGCAGCTCCGAAGATGACCATGGTGCAGGGATCAGCGGGTCTGCCGGTCCGCAATTGTGGCGCTGCTGGCATTAGTTCGGTATGGCCCATTTCATCCTCAGATTTGCCGGTGTGAATCGTGTTCCTAACGTCGTTTGCTGCCTTTGAGAGTGAGGGAATTATGATTTCCTGGTCGCGTCTGCCTTAGGAGCACCCAAT
>JAOAPG010000208.1 GCA_025462785.1 Acidobacteriaceae bacterium | reverse complement strand
AAGGCTATGGCTTCATCAGTCGTCAGAGTGGCGAAGATGTTTTCGTGCACTTCTCGGCGATTCAGGCGGGCGGCTTCCGTAGCCTGCAAGAAGGCCAGAGTGTGGAATTCGAAGTCACCAAGGGACCAAAGGGCTGGCAAGCTGAGAACGTTCGTCCTCTGTAAGAACTAAAACAGACACGGCTTCTCGATAGATTCGTGCCCGCCACCGCAACAAGGGGCGGGCACGTTAATGAGATTTACGCGGATACGCGATCCCCACCGGAGTTTCCAGAATGCAGGATGACTCGAAAGCTTGCTTCGCCATTATCCGCCACAACGTTCGAACCTACGAATCGGGCGGAGTTGTAGCCGTAATAAAAGGCCGCACCACTGCGGAAAATATTCTTAGCCAGCAGGAAAAAGGCCAAGGATCCGAAGACCGGCACGCAGGCTGGCGCTACTTCCTCGAAAAGACTGACTTGAAGCCGGGAATGGATCCGGTTGAAGCGACTAATCTCCGGCAAACCAGGCTGGAAGTTCGCGAGTCAGAAGCACAGGAATCATTAGATCCCGGGCTATATCCTTCGCGCCCTCACTAAGTTCTCAAAGTTTACCTGTCAACGAGCTTTGTTGTCGCTCAGTTCAGTAATGAGGCCGTCTTGTCTCCCGAAGAATAACTGGGAAATGGCGTCCGCCGATACTGAACGTCTCCTGAACTCGACCAACCACAACTAATCTCGCATCTTTGCCTGGAATACCATATTTTTCGCTGAATACCCACATCCGAGCCGTGCCGTCGTCTACTTCGAAAGCGCCTTCGCCCATTACTCCGAAAGAACTTACGACCGTTCCCGCGATGGCGATTTCGTGTCCGGCAAAACGGCCCGGCTCGCGGTTAATCAATGCAATATTCTCGCGGCGAGGACATCCTGCCAAAAGCAGAATGCCAATACTCAGGAAAGTCAGGGAGAAGATCTTGGCACGAGTGGTCAGCACGTATCCTCCAAAACAACAACTTCAGGGTGCAGAAACCCAAATTGCGGGCGGAAGTTGCTCGAGTTTCTGATCTGCCCTAGAGTTATCTGCAGTTGTTTCTTTGGAACTTGTACGATGGACAACATTTCTCATCTGCACCGCTTGTTTGCGTATGATACCTGGGCTAATCGCGAGGTCTTGGCATCCTTGCGAAAGCTCGAAAAACCGCCCAGCCGGTCGGTTCAACTTCTGGGACACATTATTTCCGCGCAAAGATTGTGGTTCGAACGAATCGAAGCTCGTCCTCAAACCTTGCCTGTTTGGCCAACCTTGTCCTTGCTTCAGTGCGAAGAGGAAGCTGCTGATGTATCCAAGCGATTCGAAAATTACTTGAACGGAAAAGACGACGGTTCACTATCGAAGAAGGTTAGCTATACCAACAGCAAGGGCGAAAGTTTCACCAGCGACGTGCAAGACATTCTCATGCATGCAATCATGCACTCCGTGTATCATCGCGGCCAGATTGCAGCAGATATGCGGGCAGCTGGTTTCAAGCCAGCTTACACGGATTTCATTCACAGCATTCGACAGGGATTCGTCGGATAGACACATGGCATTATCCGGCAACCGAAATTTCGTGCCGTTGCTCATTGCGCAGACCTGCGCGGCGGTGCTCGTTTTTTTACTAGTGATGTTGTGGCCCGGAGAATGGAACGCTGAGAGATGGGTAGGAGCGATTATCGCTATCCCGTCCATGATTTTATTGCTCACTGCGAGGTTTCAGCTGGGCAGGTCCTTTTCAGTTTCGCCCCAGGCACGCACACTTGTAACTCACGGCTTGTATTCGAAGATTCGCAATCCAATGTACGTCTTCAGCGCACTGCTCGTTCTCGGCTTTTTGTTAACACTGCAGAAGCCATTCCTATTTGTGATCTTAGCGGTATTGGTGCCAACGCAGGTCATCAGGGCACATCAGGAAGGAAAAGTGCTGCAGGCGAAATTCGGAGACGAATATCGCGAATACCGCAAGCGGACTTGGTTCTGAAGAAGGCTGCGCATCTGACGGAATTTGTAATCCGTGCTATTTTGATCAGTTCACCAGCTTAAGTTCACGCATTGTTGAACCCTCTGAAAAGTTTTCGTTCCTGCATATTGTTGTTTCTGCTCAGCGCGCTTTTGTTCGCGGCATCCGGCACTAAGTTTGATCCTCTTCCAGTTGCGACCTCCGGTAGTGCGGTCACCACACTTAAAGTCGGCAATCACGTTCTCGTGTTCTCGCTTATGGGAATCGGAGCGACGAAAACTTGGGACGCGGTCTCGAATTCCGGGTACGCGCTGAATACAAGCTACGGAAAATGGGCCGAGGTTCGCCCTATTCCGGGCTCAGCGGGGCGTTTGGGCGCAGTCGCGGCGGGTTTGCGCGAACAGGTTTTTCTAATGGGTGGATACGTCCTCGATCCCCAAGGCGGAGAGACCACGGTTTCCAGTGTGGAGGTTTATTCGCCAATCGAGAAACGCTGGTACCGAGGTCCCGATCTCCCCAAGCCGGTAAGCGATGCAATCGCTGGTGTCTATCGGGACCGCTACATCTATGTCATCGGTGGCCGCTCGCGAACAGATGCCACGCAAAATGTCCAGGTGTATGACATGGAAAAACAGGAATGGCTGCAAGCTTCGCCGTTACCTGGCGCTCCGGTTTTTGGTCACGCAGGCGCTCTAGTCGGCGACACAATCATCTATGTTGACGGTGCTCACAAGAGAGCTGCAGCCGATCAGTCCAAATACGTAGCTTCCGACGAGTGCTGGATAGGAAAAATCCAGCATCATGATCCCTTGAAAATCGAATGGACCAAGCTACCCAATCATCCCGGGACAGCGCGTTACGGTATTGCCGCTGCGGGGTCAGAGAAAGCTCAAAAGGTGTATTTCACTGGCGGGAGCGAGAACCCTTACGACTACAAAGGTATGGGTTACGACGGAAAGCCCGCTGAGCCATCCCCGACCACGTTTGCTTTTGATCTGCGCGCAAATAAATGGGAGGTTGTCAGCGAGAGCACGCCTGATCCGTCGCTGGACGGCGGACTGATCGCTGAGTCTGACAAGTTGGTGATCATTGGTGGAATGCAAAAGGGCCGACAGGTCACGGCGAGAGTAGAAACGTTGCCGAGAGCAAAAGCCAAGTAGCCAGGCGGCTCGCTACTTCGTTGCTTATCTTTCCTGATTCGCGCTTGATCCCATTTCGAAATTACAAAACATCTCCGCATACCTGCGTGATCTCGCTGCTGTAGAATGCGCATCCTAGGATCGTTCATAAGGCGGTACCATGAACGATCAGAGACAAGTTGTTGTACTACTCTCAGCAGTCCTGATCTGCACTACGGTTAACGCCGCAGACTTCAAGCAAGAGCTTGCTGAAGCGCGCGCTCAGCAGAACTCTGCGCATAAATTCTGGAATAGAACTAATACAATCCTCCTCTCGACCCATGCGGGATTGGAGGCGCTCGACTTCGGCATCACCCATCACCATTTGGCCGAAGGAGGAAAGGAAATGAACTCCATGGCAAAGGCCTTGTGCGAGAAAGGAACGGGTGGTCAGCTGGTTTTCTTCGGCGGCAGAACCGTAGGCGTGATCGCCATTATTTATCTGCTTCATCGCATGCACCAACATAAGATGGAGCGGGGTTTCATTCTCTACGCGAGTGCCGACTCGCTATACGGGGTCGGTTACAGCTTCGCGCACCGGTAGAAAGTTTGACCCTCAATCGCCCGAATTAAGCACTACGAATCGGTCGTGCGCTTGCTTGCATCCAAGGCGTGAGGATGAGAGTAATGCGTGCTCTGCGCTTCCATCAGTTCGGACTCGAAAATCTGCGGTTGGAAGATGTTCCGACGCCCCAACCTCAAAGCGGCGAAGTGCTGGTTCGTGTGCTGGCGTCTTCAATTAATCCCAGTGACGTGAAAAACGTTCAGGGAGCAATGTCGGCGCACGCGAAACTGCCTCGTATTCCGGGGCGCGACTTTGCCGGAATTGTAGAAGAAGGAGACGCGAATCTAGTCGGCAAGGAAGTGTGGGGTACAGGCGGCGACTTGGGCTTCACTCGCGATGGAACTGCCGCGGAATATATTGCTCTGTCAGAGAAAGGTGTGGTCCCTAAACCGCCAAGTTTAACTCCCGAACAAGCAGCTTCTCTGGGACTTAACATAGTCACTGCATGGGCAGCATTGTTCGATCGCGCCGTCCTGAAGAAACGCGAGACTTTGCTTGTCCTCGGAGCCAGCGGAGGTGTCGGTCATGTGGCGGTTGATTTAGGATGTTGGGCCGGGGCCAAAGTGCTTGCCGTGGACAGAATCGAAGATAAAACGTCACGCGCCGATATTGTGCTCAATTCGCTTTCGAGTACTTTCATGGAGGATCTTAAGCGTGCAATTGGCGCTGGGGTGAATGTCGTTTTCGACACAGTAAGTGGACCGATGTTCGAAGTTGGCTTGAATGCGCTTGGACACTGCGGTCGCATGGTTGAAATTACAGTGAGAGAAGATCACGAAGTTAAAATCGATTTACTGCGCTTCTACCGGGATGATCTGCAACTGCATGGACTCAACACGATCAATCTCAACGCAGTAGATTCGGCGATAATTTTGGAAGAAGTCGCAAGACCGATTGAGACCGATTGGCTAAGGCCCAGAGAAGTGGAAGTCCGCCCGCTATCAGAGGGAGTTGAAGCCTACAAATTGGCGGCAAAGGGCGGAAAGAAGATCGTTCTAGTCATGCAATAACCTCGAGTCATTGCATGGTGAAACTAATCTAACGGGCCCTTGCCAGCACTAGTGTTATGTCATCTGGTTGCTCATCTGCGCCGATCCAATCTTCTACTGCTGCGGTCACAATTTCAGTAATCCTTTCCAGCGGCAAATCACGATTCTCCTGCACCAGCTCTATCAATCGTTCCTCACCAAATTCGCCAAATTCATTTTCTGGCTCGGTAACGCCATCGCTGTAGGCGAGAAAGATCTCTCCTGGTTTGAGTTGCACTGAACTTTCCTGATAGTGGCAATGGTCAAACAGGCCGACCACAGTTCCTCCACGATCAAGCCGGCGCAGCGCACCATTTTCGCCAAGAACGATTGGCGGTAAATGGCCTCCGTTGCTGTATGTAAGCTGCTTTTGTTGCTCGTCGTACAACCCAAGAAATAGCGTGGCGTATTTTTCTATCGGGGTGCTTTCGTAAAGTTGATGGTTTAAAAACGAAAGCAGCGTTCCAGGATACACATTTGTGTCGAAGGAAGAATCGCGCGATCGTGATCCTCCCCCAACTGCCAGGGCTTCCTGCTGCACTGGTTGCCTTTCCAAGCTGTAAGCCCGAACGGCCGAGTGAATGGTCGCCATCAAGAGGGCTGCTGAAATTCCTTTGCCACTGATGTCACCCACAGCCACCAGCAGTTTGCCCGGACTCACAGATACGAAATCGTAGTAGTCGCCACTAACGGTACGGGCAGGGCGGCAGAATCCATGGACTTCGAGCGTCGCGAGTTGAGAAATGGTTCGTGGGTAAAGTTGCGCTTGCACTTCCTGGGCGATCACGAGTTCGTTTTCAAGCCGCTGCTTCTGTTTCTGTTCCTCGATCAGTTCTTCAAGGGAAGCAGTCATCGAGTTGAAGGAATTTGCCAGTGTTGAGAGCTGGTCGGTAGAACGGACAGGGATGCGGTGGCTGAAATCTCCGCGGTTGATGTGGTGAGTCGCCTCGTAAAGCTGTGCCACCGTTCCGGTGACCGTGCGTGTAAGCCGCGTGCCTATGTACAGCGCAATGAGTTCGATGATTCCGAATACCACCGCCACCACAAGGAGGCTGGTTTCGATGGCGGGTGCGAAGTCGCCAATCGCCCCAAAGAGTTGGTCGTAAAGCTTTGAGACGCGGGTTTGGACACTTATAGCAACCGGGTTGGATGTATCACCTGTCACCCAATTCACCACTCTTATTGACGTAGGAAACGTTACTTGCTGATCGAGAAAGTTCGCCGGAGCAGGAATTGTTCCGACGGTGTAAGTGGGGTTCAGCTCTTTACCGGTATCTAAAACATACTCACTCTTTGGTTGCTGGACTGATTCAGAAGAATTGGAAATATCATTGTTTGCTGGTTCGGGTTGTGAAGCTTGATTTCCATTCACATTGCTGAGCTTCAGACCGGAAGCATAAAGAGTAATCTCTCCAAGATCGTTGGCAAGTTCTTGTAATAGGCGCGGGTCTACCGGCTCGCTGGAAAACACCGTTATGGAGCCGCCATTGACGGGAATAGTCTCCGCCGAGCGCAAAAAAAGTCTGTCTTGATCGCGCACTACTTCGCGAAAATTGGCTTTCAAGAAAGAAGGACAGGTTGTTGTAGCGGCAGCGACGCCAGCCGGAAAACTTCTGAATATCTC
>JAOAPG010000201.1 GCA_025462785.1 Acidobacteriaceae bacterium | reverse complement strand
CGCAACGCCATAGTTCTTCCGTGTTGCCTCAAGATAGGTAAGGGAGGCCGCATCTCGAATACGTGAGAGCTGCTGCCCCAGCTGACAAGAATCAAGTTCTCGTGCCGCAGCGGAAAGATTGGCGCGTACTTTCCGCAAGTGTTGGAATTGTGGAACAAAGCCGAGCAGAAAACCCACAACCAACAGTATCAGCCACAGAACAACTTTTCGAAACATTCAAACCTTCTTTCTTGCAGGCGAGCCGCGCCACAGCCCGGTTTGCCCGCAATGGGTTAGGGGGGGACAGCAGTTAACGGTAGAACTCCTTGACCCCTTCGCGGTGTCATTGTTGAGAACCACGGCCTTGGCATCCCGCCGGCGAACAGTCACACATTTTCGATCGGTTCTATCGTAGCCCAAGTGGGACACGGTCGACACTCGCTTCTGCCCGGATGTTGGTGTGGCCCCTAGCAGTCCGTGGTGCATGTAGTTGATTTTCTACAAAGCGGGCGACGTAGCCGGGTGGGCGATCTTGCGACGCGCTTGGCAACCGACCCGGAGATACGGTGGCAACGAAGTCGCTGCTGACTATTCCTGTTCGAGAACAGCAAAAGAACGCGTACAACGAGCCTGCCCAAGCGATTTCTCAGTTCCCGCGGCGTGCCCGCGCCCAGTAGGTGGCGCAGGATCAGGCTCAGGTTGAAGGCGCCGACATGAACCAACTGCCGCTTCAGAATGTTGTCGCGTCCGCGCAGATGGCCGCGCCGCATCGCGCCCGTCTCGTAGCAGTGCGCGAAGCTGCGCTCGACGAACTCGCCGCGCCGCCGCAGTAGACCCTTGCCGTACTCGCCCCGCACCCGCCGCCGGTTCGCGTACACCGCTTGCTGCTCGGCCGGTTTGCCCGCCCAATTCCGTCTCCCCTTTTGTTTCTTCTCCGGAATGTAGCTGCGCACGCCGTACGCCTTCATCCGCTTCACCACCGCGCCGCTGTGATAGCCCTTGTCGGTAACCGTCTCCTCGATGCCTGCCACGTTCACCTTCGGCTTATCGTTGGGGCGTAACTCGGCTTCGCGCCCGACCTGCTCCGCCACCGCCATTCCGGCTTCGCACAACCTTTCATCGAGCGTCGTGGTGTCGCCCTGGTCCGCTCCCTGCAGCGTGACCGCCAGCACCGCGCCCGTGTCCAGATCCACCGCATGCTCGGTCTTGTGCGCCAGATGCGTGCGCCCGTCCTTCATCTTCGCGATCCGCGCATCCTCGTCCGCCGGACTCTTCCACTCCTTATTCGACGTGCGCTGCTTGCGCTTGCGATCCAATCGTGCCAGATCTTCGCGGGTCGGCGTCGTGATGCCCGAGGCCTTCGCCAGCCCGCGCAGAAACTCTTCGTAACTTTCGCCCGTATCGCGCCGCACAATCGAGCGCATCGCCGCGTTCGCCTCCAGCGTCGTCGCATCAATCGCGATCCGCTGCCCTTTCAGCAGCCCGTGATCGGCCAACGCCCAACACCCAGCTGAACACTTCGCATGCCTATCGAGGTCGATCAATCTTCGCGTGCGCGAGATGGTCGAGTGATCCGGCGTGTACTCGTCCAGCCCGATGCCCACGAAGCGCCGCAACGCCAGCGAGTCCGCCAGCCGCCAGGCAATGCCGCGCTCCGCCCCGATGCCCTCGAAATACCCGATCAGCAGCGACCGAAAGTAGATCCCCGGCGTCAAAGACGGACGCCCGTACTTGGCCGCATAGAACCTCGCACACCGCTTCTCGACAAACTCGTCGAAGCCCTCGGCCTCCAGCAACTCATTCAAACGCTGATAAAACGGATGCCCTAGAGCCGACGCCAACTCCGTGTGCGCGATCCAAATGTCCTCTTGCTTCTCCCGCTGCTTGCGCGTCCCCATCGCCATGCGTCGATTCTACGAACAAAGTCTGTGGATACCTCAGAAGTTTTTGTTTACGAATCTGGACTTGCACCACGGGCTGTTAGTCGTTGTTGACCCTGGCTAACCTCATCCCACGCTTTAGCTCGCTATTCACAGGTTGGGAGGCGGGGATGAGACTTGAAGCTTTGCTGCGTCGCCTATACTTGTAGCTGTGCAGCGCAAAAAGTTGGTCTTCATCGGGCCGCAATACGCTCAATAGGCACCCCGCTTTCGAGCGTGATGCACGCTGTTTGCCGGCCGGGTAGAGATAGCTGTTGCTCTTGGGAAGATAAGTAAAACGCTCGGGACCGTCGAGTGGATTGTTCTTCCGCAAGGCACTGTCTCGCGTGCGCATATACGGAGTGATGCCCCGATCCAT
The DNA here is from genome assembly GCA_025462785.1 of Acidobacteriaceae bacterium. Taxonomy (GTDB): domain Bacteria; phylum Acidobacteriota; class Terriglobia; order Terriglobales; family Acidobacteriaceae; genus JAOAPG01. Next base: position 1,765 of record JAOAPG010000201.1, on the reverse strand, counting down.
TAACCATTGCAAAAATTCGCCGTTCCCGTAGGTAGTATCCGCACCCACCGGTACCGGCTGTCGTCCTTTCTGTTCCGCAAAGCAAGCGATCATGTCTTGTGCGGCCACCGTCTCAGTGCAATCGAAGAATTTTCGAGCACATGAGCTTGCTCGCGGAAGCAGGCCACTGAATAAATAAAGCAACTAGCGAACCAATACGAAATCGCGTTCTTGCTGCCTCCGAGATAACGACTTATGGAGTTCAATTTTATGGTGCTTCACCTTCTTGCAGTTCTCGTTTGCTAGGCTAGACACTTCGCTTGGTCGTGGGCAGTATGCCACAGCGGGCCTGTTCTTGGGAGGAATCGTCCACAGAGACATCAAGGCCACAATTATTCCATCCAGTTGGGCCGTATTCGATGAGGTTAGATTCCAGCAGGAATTGAGTAAGCCTTCGCCATGCTGGCATCTGGTGCTGGATTAACTGTTCATTTATCCCCATCTGAGCGTTAGGTGTCGCACAGACAGAGGTTTGAACCCAGCGTAGCGTTGCAGTCGTGACGGAACATTAGGCTTTGTTCCGATCGGGTCACTGTTCAATGACGACCTCGGGGGAGGGCGTCACAGAACAGCGATTTACGGCCCATTTTGGGAAGAATGAGGCGTTATCGATCTAGGCCGCATCGGTTCCGTTGAGGTGGCCTTTTTTATCTGTTTTATGAGTCCATTAGGAGTTGATGTTAAGGGCGAAACTGCACTTAGCATCAGCATCCCATCCGAAGCACCGAACAGGCGAGGGTTGCTCCTTCCCCAGAAGTGCGCCCTTTCCACTTCGGGTGGGTTTGCATTAGCGCTCTGGTTAATTCTTCAGATTTTTGGCTTAGGAGGAAGTAATGTGGGACAAACTCACGGCTCGCGAGAAACAGATTGCCTAGCTGCTCTTGCAAGGCTGTGATAATGACCAAATTGCTAAAGAAACGGGAGTGGCGATACGAACAGTTAAGGCGGACATAGCGTCACTCATGATCCCCAAGACCATCTCACAGCAGGAGGCAATATGCGAATTGTGAACATCTTGAGTGGACTCGCCGTGTTTTCACGACGCTAGCCTTCGCACATCTCCTGCACCACTACTATGCTTGTGCGGGTCAAGCTGCTCATGTACGGCTGCGAAAGGGTTACGGAGAATCAGACCGTCGAAGTTCCGGTGACACGAGAAGAATTGGTGGTCGAGCGAGTTCCGGTTTCCGGACAGCAGACGGCTGACACACGCGAGATCGGAAGCGATCAGGAGATAAGAGTACCTCTGTCGGAAGAACAGGCGCGAGTGGAAAAACAGCCACTCGTGAACGAGGAAGTCCGAGTTGGAAAGCGCAAGGTGCAAAACACGGAAGTGGTTTCCGACGATGTGCGGCACGAGGAATTGCGAGTGGATAAACAAGGTAGAAATCGACACTCGAACGCGGAAAAAAGGTAAGAAGCCAGCGGCCTGAAACTTCTAAGTCAGGTCTGCCTCGAATGCAGAGCAGACGCCCCATCCTCTCGCGCACCTACTCAGACTTGAGCAGCGGCGGTCTACTTAGTAGGATGTTCCGGTTTGCTGAAACGGCATCAAAGGATGTCATGCTGGTGGGAAACGGCGCAGTTAAACGGTTCCTCCTTTGGACGCGATATACGTTTGTTGGAGGGTTCTTCGGTGAAAGTTCACCTAATCAACCCAAGCAGTGTTTCATTCGGGACTGCGGTGATTACCCCCCGTTGGCAGTACGTCCTTGCTGGAGCGACT
>JAOAPG010000216.1 GCA_025462785.1 Acidobacteriaceae bacterium | reverse complement strand
TCCCATAGAGGTGTCCGCGATTGGAAACGTAGAGGAGTTCTGATCCATCGGGAGACCATGCAGGGCTGATCTCGTGATCGAAGACGCTGTAGTAATAACGAGGCAGCGTGCTGCGGTTTTCTCCCGTCATACGCTGAACGTCTTTGAGTTCACCGCCGCTAAACTTGCCCACGAAAATGTGGAAGTGTTTGTTGTACGACGTGGAAACGAATGCGATGTGTGTTCCGTCCGGAGAGAATCGCGGTTCAAGGTTGACGTTGCCGCCAGTCGTGAGTTGCCGCGACTGCTTGCTTGCGAGGTCAATCGCCCAGAGTTCCATGGCATCATTGAGATAACGCGTATAGACGATCCATCGTCCGTCGGGCGAGACGTCGGGCTGATAGTCGTAGCCCGCACTGGCGGTCAGTTGTTCCGCGGTCGTTGAATCGAGCGACTGTCGCCACAACGAGCCTGCCATCGAGTAGACGACTGAGCGAGAATCCGGCAACCATGCGACGGAGCTTGGCCCAGTGGTGAGTTGCGGCAAATACATCTCACGAAAGTAATAAGGATGCGGTAGGTCGATCTGCTTGAGCACTGGCTCGCGTTGGGCAAATAGAGGTAAGCAAAAAATCAAAATGAGCAACAGTCCAAGGCGATTTCGAGTGAGCAATAAAGTTCTCCGGGGTGTTTGAGGACGGCGGGAAGTATAGCAAAGATAGGGGAAAGGGTTGTGTCGTGGGCGGGGTTCATGTCCCATTCTTTGCAGGACAGGATTCCCACTAATCGATATTCATAGGCGACTAGAAGCTACTGAAGTCTTCACGGCGGAGTGATCTTGTAACCAATTCAGCACCTTGTTCCGAAACGCTGTGGCAATCGTGAGGAGTGTAATCCAGCGTCGGGCTCGAGCACGATTCATAGCACTTCCCATTGTAGATACGCATTCGGGAGCGATGAAGTTCAATTTGACTGCAATTGGACACGGGCGATGACGCTGGTGGACGCGTAGAGCATCGCGGACGGGCGAGGACGCCCGTCACTACATCGCGAGTGATTTGTTATTCCTTACCCACAGCCAATTCAGCAGCGCGATCACCACAGTGCCTACCAGGATTAGCGATTTGCTGCGGTCCACCTGCGTCAGTAATACCGAGCAGATGAGAACTCCGAGGACCGCTAAGAAATTTCCTTTAGGCAGATGAAACTTTGCTTCTCCTGGATATCTTTTTCGGAGGAAGGGGAGTGCTGCGCAACCGATCGCGTAATAGAAGAGCCGCGCGACGGCGGACAAAGTCAAATTCCACGAGAAACTTCCGAGCAGAGACAGTGCCCAAACAAAAAGAGCAAAAACCAGAATCGAAATATAAGGGCTGCGAAAGCGGGGGTGGATGGCCGCAAAGAAACGAGGGAAGTCGCCGCGTTCCGCCAATGCGAAGGTCACGCGAGGCACGGCGAGAATCTTGGCGCTGAGATAGCCGTAGCAGGACACCAGCGCGGCGATTGCAATCAACGCTGCTCCTGCGCGTCCCATGATTAGTCGAGCAGCATCGGCTAGAGGACGTTCGCTGTGTGCTGCATCTGGCAGCACGCCGATAACGACCCACTGGATTGATGTATAGAGCAGAGTGCAAATTACTAGAGCGGCGAACAACGCGAAGACGGTATCGCGTCTTGGGTCTCTGGCTTCCGCCATTGGAGCCAGCGCAGTCTCAAAGCCTCCATAGGCAAATACAAGCAGCAGAATCGCCTTGAGCCAGCTTCCGGCGGTAATCGGAGCGGCTGCTGGTGTGATTGCTGGCGCGTGGTGAACAGTAACCAAATAGATGGATCCCGCAATAACCACAGCCGCAAGCGGCAAGAGTTTTGCGATTGTGAAGAAGTTGCTAACCCTTGCGCCCACATTTACGCCGCGATAGTTCATCAGCGCCAGAACTCCCACTAGTAGCGTGAGAACGAAAAATCGCGGTACTGGTGCGAAAGCGCGCGGCCAGAATTCTCCCAAATAAATTACAAACAGATTTGCATTCGCTGCAGGTGCGGCAAGTTGCGCCAGCCATAATAGCCATCCGACTTCTATGCCGACAAGACGGCCGAAAGCTACCCGTGCATAAAGATAGGGTCCGCCAGCTTCGGTGAACCGCGAAGCGACTTCAGCCCAGCAGGCAATGATGACGCCAATAGCAGCGCCGGCGAGGAGTACAGCCCAGGGGCTGTATTTCCCAACTAATCCAGCAATAACCGAAGGCAGTCCGAAGATGCCGCTGCCAATAATGGAATTGATCGTGAGCGCCACGAGAGTCCAGCGTCCAATGGCACGCACCAAACCGGGCTCGCTGGCGGAAGACATGGAAGTTTGTATCACAAACCAGCTGCTAGCTTTTAGCTGTTAGCTCAGCCAAACCGCGGTGCGGTGAATTGGCGAGAGCCTGCCCTGAGCGCGCCGAAGGAACAGCCGCGCAGTTCCATCGCACGACCGGCCATCCCGAAGGTAATCCTCGAATTACCAAAGCTGCATGTACATGGGACATCTATTCGCTTGGCTCTCTAGATGAGATGTTGGTTGAGTTCAGAGAAAGCCGGAGGCGATGGCAAAAGAAGAGTACTTGGACGAAGTGCATGTTCGAATTCTGCGAGTCACTGAAGACCTGCGCGCTATTCAGCGCGAGTTGAACTGCGCCGCAATGGAAGCTCCTGGCGATCCGGAACTCATGGAAGCGCTCAGCCAATTGCCAGAGATGGAGTCGCTGCAGATTCTCAAATCGGCGCTCGACCAGATGCGCCACTTTCTGTGGTTCTACATGCAGATTATGACGAACGAAACAGAGGCCGGCGACAAACTGCGTCAGAGCATCCGGAAGACGGTTGCCAAACATACCGTCATCAGCGCGGAAGCTACATTTGTGGAGCGGCTGAAATATTCTGGCGATACCACCCTGTTGCGGTATTTGACCGAAAACAAAGGACGCAAGCCGAACTGACGGTAGCCAACTTCCGACTGGAACGTTGGGTAGTGTATCGCGGACGGGCGAGGACACCCGTTCACTCCATCGTGATTATCTTCTGAAAGAACTCACTCGACTGATACGGATTTCACCAGGTTTCTCGGGCGATCCACATCCAGCCCCTTCCGCACCGTCATGTAATAGGCGAACAATTGCAGCGGCACAATCTCAAGGATCGGCGACAATAATTCCGACTCTTCTGGAATAAAGATCGTGTGGTCCGCCAGCTTCGGCATTTGCTCATCCCCTTCAGTAGCAATGGCAATCACACGCGCCGACTGCAGTTTGAATCCCTTAATATTTGCCACTGTCTTTTCATAACGCAGTACGGAGCCGGGATCGTCGCGGTCACATGTCGCGATAATAACGACGGGCAATTTGTCGTCCAGCATGGCGATCGGGCCGTGCTTACTCTCACCTGTGGGATAACCTTCGGCGTGGATGTAAGAAACTTCTTTTAACTTTAGAGCGCCGTCCATGGCGACTGGATAGTGCACCGCGCGACCTAGAAAGAGGAAGTCTTCCACCTTGTAAAATTCGTCGGCCAGCAGCTTGCATTCAGGAGCCGACTCAAGCGTCTTCGTCAATTTTTCGGGAAGGTCGAGCAGTTCGCGAATATATTGCCGTCGTCGCTCTCGGGTCAACTTGCCACGGACTTGTCCCAGGTAGAGCCCGAACAGGAAGAGGACCGCCATTTGAGCGGTAAAAGCTTTAGTGGATGCAATGCTGATCTCGGGGCCAGCGTGCGTGTACAGGACGCCATCAGCTTCGCGCGCGATGGTTGAATCCACCACGTTCGAAACCGCAATTGTACGGCTGCCTTTTGCTTTGGCTTCACGCTGGGCGGCGCTGGTGTCGGCGGTTTCTCCGGATTGCGTAATCACAATCGTAATTTCGCCGGGTCCGATCAGCGGATTGCGATATTCGAACTCGCTCGCGTAATCGACATCTACCGCGACGTTCGCCAGCTCCTGGATCATGTACTGTCCCGCGATACCCGCGTGGCGGCTGGTTCCAGATGCGACGATGTTAATGCGGCGAAGGGCGCGCAATTCATCGGCGCTGATGCGAATTTCATCCAGCCGCACTACAGCTTCATCAAGTGACACGCGCGGTTCGATCGTGTCCCGCAAACCTTGCGGCTGCTCAAAAATTTCCTTCAACATGTAGTGCGGAAATCCGCCTTTATCAGACATCTATTCTCCTGATTAGCAGCCGGAGTTAACACAGCCGCGAACTATCGTATTCCTTACTTCTCCGGAGGGACTCAGTACCACCAGGTCAGCTTCCGCACCGGCCTGCAACTTGCCAGTATTCGCCAGTCCAGACACACGCGCCGGATTCAGGGTTGCCGCGCGCACAGCGTGCTGCAGATCCCAATCGCCGAACTTCATCACATTGCGGACAGCAAGATCCATCGTCAGCACGCTGCCGGCGATCACGCCATTAAACAGGCATTTGCCATCTTTCACTTCCACTTTGAGAGAACCCAATTGATAGTTCCCTTCGGGCATGCCGGTGGCTGAAAGGCCATCCGTGATTAGAACAGTATTCTCTGGCCCCTTGGCTTTCAAAAACAATTTGACGATGGATGGCTCGAGATGAAATCCATCTACGATGATGTCAGCCGACAGCTTCGGATTAGTCAAAACTTCGGCCAGAATGCCAGGATCGCGATGACTCAGCGGCCGCATTGCGTTGAAAGTGTGCGTGGCATGGCGGCCCCCGGCGGCGACACCACTGCGTGCCTCGGCGAGGGTTGCATCCGAGTGCCCCAAGCTTATACACACGCCCCGTTTGGCAGACTCGGCAATCACTTCGAGTGCACCTTCAAGCTCGGGAGCAATCGTCATGATGCGAATGTGTCCGCGAGATGCTTGCCAGAATTGGTCGAAGGCCTTCATCGTGGGCGCCAGCAAATTTTCTGCTGGATGCACGCCGCGCCTCTTGTGGCTGAGAAACGGTCCCTCAAGATGAATGCCGCACGGGATTGCTTGCCGTGGGCTAGGACTTTGTTGGCGCTCCGAGGCTTCGATAGCGGTCGCCAACCGGTCTAGGGCGGAGAGAGTCTGATCGAGCGGCGCAGTGACGGTTGTCGGGAAATAACTGGTCACGCCGTGTTTTGCAAGCGACTGCTGGACAGCGGGCAAGCCGGCCGGATCGCTCTCCATCAGATCGTGCCCAGCTCCTCCATGAATATGGAGATCGATAAAGCCAGGCGCCAGGACGGAATCGCCGAAGTCCTTCAACTCGGCGTGCCGGGGGATTTCGCGTTCTAATTGCGTCGTAACCTCGACGATTTGTCCGTTTTCGATCAATACAAGAGGGCGCTCGATTTTGTCGATCGGCGTGTATAGGCGAGCTGCGGTGAGGGCGATCATCTAGTCTGGATCATTATTGCTTATTGCATTCCTGTCGGCAGAATCGGTCTCGTATTAAAACGATAAATTAGGGGATCTTTGATCCTTTTTAGGATTCCAGCTTGCGAAAGCAATTCTACCGGATTCTGTCGCAAGTACAAGACCCGCTTTGTTGCTGGATGAAAAATCTGTTGCTCGATGGGCTTTTGCCCGTTGCGTTCCAAGAGCTAAAAGAGAGCGGATTTCTGCGAAACGCTCGAGCGGAAGCTTGAGCGATAGGCAATGCTATAATTTCTTAAGGTTGTGATTGCCTTCTTCGGCGATCCCAGCACGGTTCCTTTCACTCTCTATTCATGTAAGACCTTCTTGTCGGGGCGTAGCGCAGCCTGGTAGCGCACCTGGTTCGGGACCAGGGGGTCGGAGGTTCAAATCCTCTCGCCCCGACCAATTCAAAGTCGCCCATAGTTTCAGGGATTTGCAGCCAGACCCATCCGATACTTTTGAACCGATCTACAGACATTGATGTACTCGCCTGTTTTCATCAGGCATCATTCTTGACCGATAGACTAGCGTGTTCTCCAGCTCCATCCGCACCTTAGACGGACAACCTGCGAGATTTCCTCGCATCTTCTGTAGCGAACAAAGGAGCAGAGTACCAATGTTATATCGCCGAATTATCTCCCCTTTGGCAGCCATCGGCATGTTCACGGCTTCGATGTTTTGCCACGCTCAAACTACAGCCTCCTGCACCTTCTCAACCTTCAATGCGCCCAGCGGTTATGTATCTGCGGGACCAAACGGAATTAATAACTACGACACTATTGTTGGCGACGTAGTCACAAAACCCACGCAATATACGATGTACTCGCACGGCCTCATTCGCTATTCGGGTGGCGGTACGCAGGTCTACAACTATCCGAATGCGGCGGAAACCTGGCTGACGAAACGGAATAACAACGGAGTAACGGTCGGATATTTTACAGACAGTGTGGGACATCGTCACGGCTTGGTGAAGAACAGCAGCAGCGTCGTGCAGGTCACGTACCCTGCCGCCGGCAAGCCAGACACCTTCTTGACTGGAATCAATAAATGGGGCTCTATCGTGGGCCGCTATCTTACTTATGTGAATAACAAGCCCTACTTCTCCGGTTTTGAGCTACAGAACGGAAAGTACACCACAATCTGGTATCCGAACTCGACCGACACGCAGCCGCAAGCCATCAATGACAACGGGGTGAGCGTCGGCTGGTACACGAATAGTCCCCGGAACGGCGCTTACACATTTTTCCGTGGCTTTCTCCTTCGGAAGGGAACCTACACAGCGCTCAATGACCCACAGGGAAGCACTGCCTTGGGCACACAGCTTAACGACATCAACGTCTACGGCGTGATCGCTGGAAACTACGTTACGGCAGACTCCAACGGAGAGTTCCAGCTCAATGGTTTCATTTACGAGAACGGCACCTTCAAGAACTTGGTTTATCCCGGCGCGATCAGCACCACCGCATTGGGCATCAATGACTACAAAACCGTGGTTGGCGTAGCGCGGGTACCTCCGACCAACACTTATACCTACATACCATTTAAGGCGCACTGCAACTAACTTAAACTCACACACTATTGGGCCGCTATTCTTGCGGCCCGATTTCCTCATCGCGACGGGCTAATGTGGTAACTGTCATAACATGGCCATTAAATCAGCAATCCGGAAACGTCCGACTGGCTTGGCACTGCGCCGGAAAGCAGAAAAGTTCGAAAATCGTCTGCTAGGGCCGACCAATCAAATCGGCCAATAGTTAACGGATTTGCAAGCAGATCCATCCGACACTTTTGAACCCGTTCACGGAGCGTTGGTGTAATCGCCCCTGTTTACATCAAGTGAGCAAGAGGTGGATCGACCGGGGCACTAATACTAGAAGAAATGGAATCACTCAGCACGGGCAAGCTGGCTCAATCGGGATT